>LKUD01000015.1 GCA_001412355.1 Methanoculleus sp. SDB | reverse complement strand
TTTGCACGAATCTATTACCTGAATTAGTGAATATAAAATTTGAAGTAAATACACATGAATCTGCTTTGGTATTCGGATTGTTTGATAAAGTCCAATATCTAACATATGCCAATTTTGGATTTAAAAATAACGAGGAAAGGACCTTAATTGGCTTTTATTTAATGGAGAGTACAGGAGATAAAGAACCTGCATTTGAGGTTTGCTGGGATGAAACGTCGAACCCAAGAATTTATTTTGGGAGATATTATGAAAAAATAAAAACTGAAATGTCTTTTAGAAATAGTTGGTTAATAAAATTCGATCATACCAATAAACCAAAATTAAATGTGGAATTGTATTCTCAAATTTATGATTTTTATAATGATAAACATCCAAACATTATGAGATCAGTAAAATTGGAAACATGCGATGTTTTAAAAAAATATGATGACAAAATTTAAATCTTGAATACTGACTTTTTTAGGGGTATTCACGGCAGGGATCTGGAGTGCTGCAATCCTTCTTCCGTGCTGTTGTCCCTTTCTTTTTCCGGAACGGGCAAGTACCTGAAGACAGGTTTTTTGCTTATTAAAATCGGGCCTCATAGTCGCGATCGAACAGACGTTGGTGTCGTAGTAGGAATCCCTAGTTGGAAAATGAATTCGGGATCATAATCCGGAAATTAAATGCGGTTCATCACGAGAAATGCAAAATCCTCAGTTGCAAAACTTTTATTTCTTATCTAAATAGTTTGAGATTTTGTGGTTAAGAATACGGACCCTTTTGTTCCATCCGGTCGAAAATCGGAGATTTTCTCCAGTCCCGGCTCTTTCAGACCCGGGCCTTACATAAAGTCCCCGAGCCCGAGCTGCTGCTCGGACGGCGTGCCGAAGGTGGACTCGATGGCCATGGAGAGGACTTCCACCCGCTGCTTGGTGTACTCGGAGACGGCGTACTCCTCGCAGATGCGCCGGGACATCTCGAGGTACTTCTTCACCGAGCCCTCGTGCACTGTCTGGATCACGTTGCCGCCGCAACGGGTGCATTTGCCGGCGATGGGCATCCGGCGGTACTTGGCATTGCACCGGGTGCACCGCATCTTCTGCCGGGAAAACGCATTCAGGTTGCCCATGAGGTCGCGGATGAAGTGCGTGTTCAACACCCGTTCGGCCACGTCGTCCTCGTCCACCGCCCTGATGCGCTTGGCAAGGTCGAGCTCTGCGTCGAGCTTCTCGAGCATCGTGGTGAGGATGGTGTACATCGACTCGTGGGGGCCCGCCGAGATGTCGGAGGTGTCGTGGGTAAACCCGATGCCCTCGAACTGGGCGGGCGTCCCGAGGCGGTTTTCCACGTGGTCGATAATCCCTGCGAGATCCCTCGGGTGGGCGTATTCGAGCGCTTTCGTGTAGAGTTCGAGGGGGTAGGTGGTGCAGGCATCGACGTTGTGGCTCTCCTTATCGATCTCGGACGGGTCGATGCGGCTCGTGAGCACGAGCGGAGCGTCCATCGAGCCGCCGCGGGTCTCGGGAAGGTACGAGCGGGAGAAGTTGATCAGGCCGTCGAGGAGCAGCATGATGCAGTCCTCGTCGCCGTCGCACTGGCCCGTGAAGATGCCGTTTGCGACCAGCGTGTGGTCTTCGGCGACCGTGACGCAGTACACGAACTCCTCCGCCGATTCAAGCACGGTCCGCTCCGCCACGCGGTCGGTGATCATGGCGCCCCCTTCGAAGAGCGGTATGCAGTCGCCTTCGGCGAGCTCCATCGCTTTCAGGCGGCGGATGTACCCGAGGTCCGACACCAGCATCGTGTGTTCGGGCGTCACCGTGACGCTCCGGCCCCGCCGCGTCCCGAACCGGATCAGGGTAGCGGGCGCCTTGTGAACCGAGACGGAGGTCACCCGGCGGAGGCGGACCGTGCCGTGGGCGTCGAGTGAGGGTACATAATAGGGCTGCAGGGGGTCTGAATAGTAGGTGCCCGCCCGGTCGATACCGGGCCGGGAGACATCGAAGTTCTCGAGCACGAACTCCCGGATCGGCGTGTCGTGCCACGCATGGCCGTCGTAGACGCGGATCTCCGTCTCGCCCGCAAAACAGTTCCGCCTCTTCGCCGCGTGGAAGAACGGGTGGGCGTACCCCACGTTTGCGCGGGAAAACCCAATGAGGCGGGCGAGCACGCCTGCGCTGGTGTGCGGCGCGAGCCCCATGAGGAGGTGGCCGACCAGCTCTTCCTTGGTGGAAACGCCGTAGTAGGGGGGGAGACCGTAGATCTTTTCGAGCATCTCGTCCACGAATGTCGCCACCCGTACCAGGAAGTTCCCGCAGTCTTCGGAGACGAGGATGTCCTGGTGGCGGAGCTCCAGCACCTGATCGTCATGCACAAGCGGCTCGCCGTGGATGTCACGGGAATACCCGAGCTCCCGCAAACGGTCGACGGACACCCCGATCTCGTGCGGCCGGATATGGGTGAGCGGCAGGTCGATCATGTCGTACCGGATCGTCCCGTCCTTGAAGACGAAGATCTCGTGCTTTGCACGGAGCAGGCCCTTTTCAAGCGCTTCGACGGTACGCTCCCGTGAAATCATTCCCTTGACGCCTTTCACGAGCTTCAGGTCGGACTCGCGCATGCCGAGCGCCGCGAGGGCCTCCGCATACTCCGCCCTGACATTGAGATTGATCGTCTGCATGCATTCGGCGGGCACGTCGCAGGCGGGGCAGCGCTCCTCCGTCGTCTCCCGGTGGCAGCGGGGGCAGAGATAGACGGGTTCCGTGTGGCTGCCGCATTCGCAGAGGTTCTTGAACGCCACCGCCCCGCAGGCCGGGCACCGCCGCCTCCCCACATCGACCGCGATGATGCCGCCGTCCTGGTTCGAGTACGCCTTCGAGGATCCCGCCTCCTGCAGCGAGCGGCGCGACCCGCCCGCGTCGCCGACGGGGAAGAGGGTGTGGGGCGGCGGCCGCATCTCCCGCGGCTTGGACTTGCCGGGACGGCCCATCCGCCCGCCGATCCGCGTTCCCGCCTTCGAACGCATCGAAAACCCGGCACAGTGCATGACGAGCGCAAGCGGGGAACCGTCCGGCGCATCGTTCCAGACCGCCCGCTTCACGCACTGGCTCGAAAGGCCGAGGCAGGCGAGGAGCACGTAGGGCTCGCCGATACGGACGATACCTTCGCGCACCTGATGGGGGACGAGCAGCTCCTCGAGAAGGGGCTTTGCGCCGGAAGAGAGGGGAAGCGAGAGCACGCCGCCCGCGACGCTGCCGTGCTCAGCGACGCGATCGGAAAGTTCGAGGATCTGCCCGGGCGTGAGGTCGTCCCACATGTACGTCCACCGGGGGTGCAGGTAACCGCCCCCGAGCGCCATCGCGATTGCCTCCAGTTCATCGGCGGGAGGCTTAATTCCCCCCTCCAAAAGCCACCACTCCTCACAATAGGAGGCGGGCACGAGCGGGTGGTTGTTCTCGAGAAACTCCCCGAAACTCACCAGCATCTCGCCCACGTCGAGGATCTCGTCGATCTGCTTCGACAATCGCACCGCCTCTTTCGCGTCGTCGATGCGGAGCAGATCGCCGTTTTTCAGGAGCACCGTCGGCCCCTCGATGGTATCGACGGGAACGACGCCCGCGGCCTTACCCGGACGCTCCACCTTCATCTGCGTACCGACCGCAAGGAAATCGCCGAGGATATGAAGGGTCGCGGGATTGAACCCCGCCGCCGCAAAGCCGGTGTTCCTCGACCGTCCGTACCGCAGCCGGAACCCCCCCTTCCGCATCGGGTATGCGAAGACGGGCCTGCCGCCGATCAGGTCGCGGATGTATTTGTCCTTCGGTTTGATGGCGGCGCCCGGGCCGTCGTCATCGTCGCCGCCCTTCGCGGATGCTCCGGCAAGGAGTTCATCGAGCCATGCCCAGCCCTCGATCTTCATCTTCCTGACGTTCTTCTGGACCTTCGGGGCCTTGAGGGCGAGCCCCTCCGCGATCACGAGCGCCATGCCGCCCCGGACGACGTTTGTCTCCACGCGCTCGAGATTCCGGTACCCGGAAACCTCCTGCGACTCCGTGGGTTCGCCGTCGATGCAGACCGGGCAGTTCTCGATGATCAGGCGCAGCTCCCGCTCGCTCGGGACATACTGGAGGCTCATGATGTTGTTGTACTGGCGGATCTCCTCGATGTACCGCTCGACCTCTTCGGGCCGCGGGATATACCGGTTAATCCCGAGCGACCGCCTGACATAATCCCCGACAAGCACGGAGAGCGCCTGCGCCGTTCCTCCCGCACTCCGGATGGGGCCCGCATAATAGATCTTCAGGTACTCGGATCCGTCGTCGTTCCTGCCGATCCCGACCTTCGCGATCCCCTCGGTGGGGGCCGCCACGACGCCCTCGGTGAGAAGCGCCATCGCGGTACGGATCGCGTGATCGAGGATCTCCTCGCGTGTCGTCTCGCCGAACCTTCTGTCGACAAAGTCGTCGCCGATCTTCAATGCCGCCTCCTCACGCGACATCACGGATTCCAGTTCGCGCAGCCGGACGGCGACACCCGTATACCCGAGGAGGGCCTCCACCCGGTCGGCAAGGTCGTTTGCGACCGGGATCTCCACTTCCAGCCGGGGGTCGGTCCCGTGCTTCCGCGCCTGCCCTGCGACGGCAAGCGCCCCGGCCAGCCCCTCCGCAAGCGTCCTGAAATATGCGTCCACGTCGGGAGATGCTGCCGGCCCCTGCATGGTTTATCAATGGGCAGGATTCGATTTATGCCTTGGTGTCGGGGAGTGAACGTGCCGCCCCGGCACCGGCTTCCGCCGTTTCATATCGCAACATCCTTGCATGGTGAGAGGGCCAGTACATATGCACATGCGCACCCCGGAGATGGAAAAGTATTATGTATAACGTTCGCAGCCACTGCATCGGCAAGGCACACGAGGAAGTGATCAGGGCTATTCTTAAATATGGCGTGTTCCTGATGACGGAGGACGGGGAGAAGACGCTGGAACTTCCGGAACCGCTGAATATTCACATCGGGAATCCGTTCGCCGAGTATATGGTCAGCCCCCACAACATGTTCGGGAAGCAGGCGATGCAGCAGTACGCGAGCGATCTGCTCTCCGGCTCGGAGAGCGATTTCGTGTACACCTACCACGACCGGCTCTTTGACTATCCCCGCGAGTTGGGAGAGGGGTTCTCCGGCGACGGCGACGGGAACGGGATCGACCAGATCGACTACATCATCCGCAAAATCAGGGACGAGCCGACGACACGGCGGGCGCTCGGCATCACCTGGTTCCCGGTAAAAGACGGCACGTCCGCTCACCCGCCCTGCCTCCAGCGGATCCAGTGCCTTGCCCGCGACGGAAAGCTCAACATGCACATGGAGTTCCGCTCAAACGACATGCTCTCGGCGCTCGGCGCGAACATGTACGCGCTCGCCCACCTGCAGAAACATATCGCGGACAGCCTCGGGCTTCTGCCGGGATGGTACTCCCATACCTCGGTCTCCGCCCATCTCTACTATGAACGAGACCGCGAGGAACTGATGCGGTATGTAAACGGGCTGTCCCTGCGGGAATGGGTGCGGGACTTCCCTTCCGCGGAGCTGCTCGGGCTCCGCTAAAAAACGTTATATCTCTTTTGTCCGCGTGAAATAGTCCTGAAGTGCTTCGGGGCCCAGCTCCCCCATCTTCCAGAGCGTAAGCGCGGCGCAGGTATGGGCGACACCCTCGGTCTCATCCATCATCGCGAGCAGGGGCTCGACCGCCGGCTGGCCGATCCGGCAGAGGGCCAGTGCGGCAAAACCCCGAACGTCCTCGTGATCGTGAGCAAGCAGGTCAAGGAGCGCCGGTATAGCGGGGGTGCCGATCGTGCCGAGGACTGCGGCAAGATACCGCCGTGCGTCATCATCCTGCAGGACCTGGAGGGAGAGGACCAGCGGTTCTATCGCGGGAACACCGATTTTTACGAGTGCCTGGCTGAGATACCAGCGCAGGTCGTTGTCCGTCTCTTCGACGATTGTCTCGATGATCGGATCGACCGCCGGTTCGCCGATCCTGCCCAGATCCCGCACTGCCTCATGCTTCTCGTCGAGAGTTCCCATCCGGATCCGTTCGACCGCTTTTTCTATCCTGTCGTCCTCCTCCACGTATCCTGCCTCCTGGTAAATTAATGGCCCCGTGATGTTTTGGCAGTTTCGATTGCCTCCCTGAGCTCCTGCCGGATCTCGTCATCAAACTCCTCCGTCTCTGCGGCGGGATCGATGCCGGTCTCCTCGGTAATCCTGAGAAGCGCACTGGCGGCCCCTTCTCGTGCGGTTTCGCCACCCGACCTGATAATGAGCAGAAGCGGCCCGATTGCGGGGCGGCCGATTGCCGCGAGAGATACGACCGCCCGGCTGCGGACATATTCGTCCGGGTCGCCGAGCGCCAGCACGAGCGGTGCGATGACCTCCTCGTCACCGATCTCCCCGAGTGCGAGCGCCGCCCGCCACCGCAGGTCTGCGTCGGGATCGTCCAGCGCCCCGATAAGTGCGGAAATGGCCGGCTTTCCAATCTTCCCGAGCGCCTCGGCCGCCTCCCAGCGCACACCGCTGTTCTCGTCATGGAGCGCCTGCGAGAGGGCCTGAACCGCCTCCCCGGTGCGAAGGTCCCCGAGGGCAATCGCCGAACGGTACCGGGTTTCCATGTCGCGGCTCGAAAGTCCTGCGATCAGTCCCCGGACATTCGCCTCGCGGCGGTAAGCATGCACCCGGCTCCCTGCCTCCGTTCTTTCGGCGGCGGCGTCGACGTTCTCTCCGATCGGCGCCTCCCGCCGGAGGCTCCTTTCCAGCAGGTACTCGATCAGATCGCCCCGTTCGTATTCGATCCTCTCGAAAATCAGGCCGGAAATCAGGCCGACGATCGGAAACATGGCCCCTCGCACCAGGGCGTCGGTTCCGACCATGCCGCCGGTGAGCAGGTATTCGATGCCGATATGCAGCCCCGTAAGGTACAGGCCGAAAAAGACTGCCTTCCGGTAAAAGAGGATGGCAACCGGCACCAGAAAGATGTAGTAAAAGTGGGTGTACCCTGTTGAAATTCCGAGAAAGAAATGCACAACGACTTCGATGACGGTGTAGATGAGGATGATTGCGCCGAGAATCAGCGGGCGCGATTTCCGGAACTCCATGTGGCTGAACGTGAAATATTCCATCTGATGAAGGAAGGGTTGCCGCCGGGCGTTATTTATAGGTATGTGAGAATCCCGCCCTGCCCTTTCCGGCGCCCGTCACCGCCCCGGCGGTCTTCTGCACCACCCCGGAGAGCGCCGGATGGATGTGCGTGGCGGCGACGAGGTCGTGCACCATGCCGTCAGCCCAGGCGGGCGAGCGCAGCCTTCGTAAACGCTGCAAGATCCCGGGGGTCTCTGCTCGAAATCAGGTTTCCGTCCTCCACGACCTCCGCATCGACGAAGGTGGCACCGGCGTTTTTGATGTCCTGAACGATCGAGGCGTAGCCGGTTACCCGGCGGCCGCCGAGCACCCCCGCGGTAATCAGCAGCTGCGGCCCGTGGCAGATCATGAAGACGGGTTTGCCGCTTTCGACGAAAGCACGCACGAAACCGACGATCTCTTCGTGGACACGCAGCTTGTCGGGCGAGTATCCGCCCGGTATCAGCAGGGCATCGAAATCGGCAACCGAGACCTCGGCAACCGCCCGCTCGATCTTCACGGGCGTATGATCGGTTTTGCCCCATACCATTTCATCGCGTTTCACGCCGATCGGGACGATTAAATGGCCGATTCTTCGAAAAGCGTCGGTCGGGTACAGAAATTCGGAATCCTCAAAGAGATGGGTGAGCAGTACGGCAATTTTTTTCATGAAAACTCCCGGGTTCCGGTCGAATGCCGGCCCTGGTACGGGAATGCATTGGGAGAGGAGGGAGATAAATGTGGTGCGGGAGAGGAAGAGGAGCCGGGGATGCACTTCCTCAGTGTCGCGGGCGGCGACGGGTCTCTCTCCCCCCGGATGTCGTGAAAATCATGTGTATTTCCTGTAAAATGTGTAGATATCACTCGAATTCGGAATCGGGCGGATCGCGTGTTTTATATCGTATTTTTACCGTAATAATAAACATGGAGCGGGGTTTTGTCCCGGATGCCGTGATTGAGGAAAAGCTCGAACATATGCGGGCTGAATTATTTGTCTATATCGACCGGAATATCGAGGCGATCGAACAGAATCTCCCTGTCTTTTTCGGCCAGGTGGCCTCGATTCTTGAAAAAGCCACGGTCAAAATCCCCGATGCAGCCCACGACGAATTCATCGACGCCGTCGTGTTTCACCTCTTCGGGGGCAGCCGCCGCATCGGCGATCAGAAATTCGTCGCCCGGGTCACTGAGCTGGCTCCCGCCATCAAGCGGAACAAGGAGAAGAAAAGCGGCATCCACGTGGCTGCCGCCATCCACCTCATCAGGGCCGGGAAATATCTCGAGGCGTCGTATTACCTCAAACCCTACAAGAAGCACGACGCCAAGGTCGGGACGTGGTTTGCCTACTGCTACTATGCCCTCTACAAGGACGGCTCGCAGGAGCCCGGGTACAACCCCGGCAGCAGATGGAACTATGCGAAGCTCTCGCGGCAGGCGATGGAGGATCTCAGCACCTGGAAGCCGCGGCACAACCTGATTGTAAAGGGGATCCTTGCAACGGCGAAATGGATGGAGAAACCCTTCTGGTTGATGCTGTTTTCGGCGGTCGAATGGTTTCCCGACGAGCAGTGGTACCTGCATCTCGGTATAAAAATCGCCAAGGAGGATGCGAACGGTGTCACCCTCGCAAAACTGCTCCAGATCGCTCTCGGGAGGTTTCCGGGCGATATCGTCTTTTTCCGCGAGGCGTATTTCAGGAACTTTAACCAGGGGGAACTGGATGCCGCGATAGAGCTGATCCGGGACATGAGGCAGCGCTATCCGCGGGAGATCGAGCCGGTATATTACGGGCTCAGGACCTCATTTTTCATGCAGGGAACAGCGCTCTTCACGGAATTCCGCACTGCTGCGGAAGAGGTCTCGATGCCGTCGCACGTCCTGCAGATTGTCGATTTTGCGTTCGAATATTTCAAAGGCCGGCAGGGTCCTGCGGCGCTCTGCCTCGAACACTTCCTCGAATCGTACCCCGGATTCGATTATTTCGCACGCCTTCTGGACTTTATCGCGTTCCACTGCGAGGATCCCGATCAGAAGAGGGCCGTCCGCCTTGCCGTCTTCGGCGCCGTGGACAGCTACTGCCGGCGCATGCTGCAGATAAAAGAGAATTAGATTCCTCAGGCCGTCGCTTCCCGAATACACTCCTCAAGCGTGCCTATCCGGGCCACCGAGCCGCACATATTCGGGATGTAGCTTGCAGCCTTGCCGGAATCCACCATGATGCCCCGGAACCGGTCCATGCCCGGCGATACCACCATGCAGGTGTCCTCGAAGACCTTCGCCCCGCTCTGCTCGATCGCCGCCACCGCATGCCGGTTCGCCTGCACGACTCCTCGGGCGGCGAAGATATAGAGCGGCTTTGTCGTCTTCTTCCCCTGAAGGAGGGAGGCGATCGTCTCGAGCTGCTGAGCGGAGCAGTGGGGGCAGCCGATTGCAACCGCGTCCACGGGCACGTCGGTAAAGAGCTTCTCGATGGCGTCCGCTTCGATCGTGATGGTTTCAAGCGCCTCCACATCCATGCGGGACCGCTGGCGCATCACCCGTACCTCGGGCGTGATGCCGTCCACATGGAAGAGGGCGACGGCGCCGGTGGCCGCCATGGCAGCCCCCATCGCCTTCATGCTGTCGCGGTTCGGCCGCATCCCGAGGAAGATCGGTATCCTGTTTCCGACCTCCTTTCCGGCGAGGTACCCGATTGCGCCGAAGTGCCCCGCGTGGGCGTTTCCTTCCGGCATCTCCACCCTGACCGCCACCTGCGGCAGGCGGTTGTCGAAGATGTGCAGCCCGTACTTCGGGGTCTTCCCGATGATTGCCGCCGCAAGGGCGCTCGGCCCCCCCTCGCGATTCGTGCGCGCCCCGATGACAGAGTTTGCATAGGCGACCGCTGACGACTCCGACCACGCAAGATGATCCCCGTAGTTCGTGATGCTCAGGTAGTAGGGAGTGCACGTGCACTCGAGGCGCACGCCGAGGCGGTGGTAGGCATCGATGACCGCCATCTGCCGCTCCGCGAACTCCCGGGAAATCCCCATCTCCTCCCACCGCTCGCGGGGCATGCCGATCGGGTTCAGTACCGAGGGGACCGCAACCCGGGCGTCGAGGCTTTTGAGCCATTCCAGCCCCCACTTACCGATCGTCTTGTACGAGGCGCCTGCAATCTGGGCGCTTGCAATCGGCACGAGCTCCCCGGCACCGAAGACCTTGCCGAGACCGACCAGGATCTCCATCATTTTTTGCCGGGTTTCGCCGTACTCACCCGCGAGTATCTTTTCATCATCGTTGTCAAGAAACACGTTTACGACCACTCCGCACGAATGAATTTGTCCTCTTCCCCCATCACCATTGTGGCGTCGATCCCTACCTTTACGTTCGTGCCGTCGGCACTCCGGCAGGGATCGAGTGACGAACCCCGGACTCCGGAGATAACCATGAGGTCGCGGTCGCCCCGCACCCTGGTGGCGATCGCGTACTCCACGTCCTCTCCATCGAAGATATCGATGTCCATATCCACCACCACGACGTGCTTGAGCGAGGTATGCGTCGCGAATGCCGCCATGATCGCATTTTTGGCGTCTCCCTGTGTGCTTTTCCGTATCTGGATGACGGCGTGAAGGTAGCCGCAGCCGCCGGTGGTGAGGACGACATTTCCGACCCGTGTTACACCCGCGACGGCGCGGTAGATGGACGGCTCGTACGGGACGCCCATCAGCACCTTATGCTCGGCACCTCCGGGAAGAATGCCGTGGTATATCGGATCCTTCGCCGTGTGCATGCCGGTCAGCTCTATGACGGGCTGCTGGCGCACCGGATCGTATGTTCCCGTGATGTCCACGAAGGGCCCTTCGGCGGTTTTTTCCGTCCCGATATAGCCCTCGAACACGATCTCCGCAGGCGGAACCTGGATCCCGTTGCCGCATGTGGAAACCGGCAGCGTGCCTCCCGAGAGTCCGGCCGCATAGGCAAGCTCCTTTCCCTCCGGAACCCGTGTGCAGGAGGCGAACGTGACCGCCGGATGCGTGCCGACGGCGATCGCGACAGGCAGGCGCTCCCCCTCCTCCCGCGCTGCCGCGAGCAGCGTGTCGGTATGCCGTCCCTCCACGATCCGTGCGGCAAGGCGGCGCTCGTCGAGGACGAGCATCCGGTGGATGGAGGCGTTTTCTATCCCGCCGTATGCGGAGAAGACAATTCCCGCCGTCAGGTACCGGCCCGCATCGAGGGGGTAATGCTTCATGACGGGCAGTGAGCGGAGGTCGGGCTCCTGCAGGGACAGCCTTCCCCGCTCCTCGATCACCCCGTCCGGGCGGGCGCCCGCAAGCTGCCGCACCATGTCCCGCTCTTCCATCCCGAGCGCGACGGCGAGCGCTTTCCGGGTTGCGATGGCGTTCATCACCGCCCGGTGCCCGTCGATATCATGGAAGAAGAGCAGGCGGTCCGTTGCGGCCGCCCGTTTCGGTGCTTCGTAGACGGAGGAGACGGGTTCTTCGATATCCTCGACCAGCCCCCGCTCCCGCATCTGTTCGATAAAAGCTCTCATGGATATCCGCTCCAGCGCGTACTCAGGTGGTGCTCGACACCGAGATGGTCCAGGGCGCGTGCCACGACCATGTCGACCAGATCGTCGATTGTCTCCGGGCGGGTATAAAAACCGGGGCTCGTCACCATCACGGTGGCTCCCGCTTCGTCCGCGGCAAGCATGTTTCGCAGGTGGATGCGGGAGAGCGGCATCTCCCGCGGCATCAGGATGCAGGTCCTTTTCTCCTTCAGGCAGACATCCGCGGCGCGTGTCAGGAGGTTGCCGGCCACGCCCGCGGTAATCGAGGCGAGCGTCTTCATGCTGCACGGGAGGATGATCATGCCGTCGTACCGAAACGATCCGCTCGCGATCTCGGCAAACATATCGGTGTTTTCCTCATAGACGGCATCGAATCCGGCGAGATCGATGCCCTCGTACTCGGCGATGCGCCGGCCCATCTCCGTAATGATGATATAGACCTCCGCCTTCTCGCACAGCACTTCCAGAAGGCGACGTGCGTAGATAATACCGCTTGCCCCGGTGATTCCGACTACGTATCGTTTTGTCATAAGCACAAATCCTGTCCTTATATGCTGAGTTTGTCCTGTTTCGTGGGTTTTTTGAGGTGAAGGACATCGGCGGCCGCCACGGCGACCCTATCCCGGATGTCCGGGGGAGCGTACACGCCCATCCGCCACTGGCTGCGCCGCGTGTCGTTGAGCGTTTTAACGAGCGGCGATATCTGTTCGAGATCCACCAGATCGTGCCGGTTGGTCACCTGCACCTCCACCGACATTGTTGTGGGAAACGGCGGGATGTCCACGAGCACGGAGCCCGCATCGACACCGGCTTTCTCCGCGATCTCAGCTGCGATCGTCCGCTCCCCGGCAATTCCGGTCCGTCCCTGCAATGCGGGGGCATTGACAAGGTCGCGGCCGGCCCAGAGCGCTCTCTTGAAGAGGCGGCGGTGCAGTACCCGGCCGGTGATCTCCTGCGCCACGGGCGACGGCGAGGTGCACAACTCCCTGATAAATGCCGCATCGTCCATGGCAAGCAGCCTGCCTGTCTGGTCGATGCCCGTAATGCTCATGTGCTCTATGGCGGCGTGGAGGATCATGCGTTCGGCAATCCTGCCCACGTGATGGAAGTAGACGGCAGGCCGCATCAGCGTCCGCGCAATCAGCAGCGACTCTGCGGCGTTGATTCCCGATTCATCAAGGACGATCCCCGAATCCGTCAGCATGATGCTGTGAATCAGCCGGTGTGCGTCCACCGTCCCGTATGGCACCCCCGTATAGTGTGCATCGCGAAGGAGGTAGTCCATCCGGTCCACGTCGAGCTCACCGTGAATGATTCCCGCGAGCCGGTGGTTGCCCTGCACGATGGCGGCAATCTCACCGGGGTCCGTGCCCAGCGCCTCACACTGCACCGAGAGGGCTTCATCGCACAGGACAGGCCCGATATCCGTGTGGGTCCTGCCCGTATACTCCCGCATCAGCACCTCGGTTGCATGCGAATACGGTCCGTGGCCGATGTCGTGGAGAAGGGCGGCGGTGGTGACGAGAACACGGTCGTCCGCATCAAGGTCCAGCTTATGGCAGAGCAGCGACGCCAGGTGCATCGTCCCGAGGGCATGCTCGAACCGTGTATGATTGGCGCCCGGGTAGACGAGATGGGAAAATCCCAGCTGCCTGATATACCGGAGACGCTGGACCGGCGGGGAATCGAGAACGGGAAGAAGGGCTTCGCTCACCTCTACATAGCCGTGAACGGGGTCCTTGATGATTTTCATCCGGATTTCAGTAAAGAATCAATATATATGGTTAAAAAAGATTGTGTGAGTATGCTCACGTTTCTTTCGGGTGGAACGGGCACGCCGAAGCTGCTCCGCGGCATGCGGGTATTCCTCGGGGATGCGGAGATCTCGGTTGTCGTGAACACCGCGGAGGACATGTGGATCTCGGGCGGACACCTCTCTCCCGACATCGATACCGTCATGTACCTCTTTGCCGGGCTTCTCAATACCGACACATGGTGGGGTATTGCGGACGATACGTTCATCACGCATGATTTTGTGGCCCGGCTCGGGGAAGAGGAGTATATTCGCGTCGGCGACCGCGACCGCGGTGTCATGATCGTCCGCGGGGAGATGCTCAGGAAAGGGCTGACGCTCACCGAGGCGACGCGTATCCTGTGCAACCGCCTCGGCGTGGATGCCACCGTGCTGCCGATGGCCGATACCCCCGTGACGACCCGGGTCGAAATACCCGGAGGCACGATGCATTTCCAGGAGTACTGGGTGAAGCACCGGGGTACGGTGGATATCACCGGCGTCCGGCGCGTATACAGGGAGCCGCCTGAAGCCCCGTCGGCAGTACTTACGGCACTGGCAGCCTCCGAAGCGGTCATCCTCGGCCCCAGCAACCCGGTGACAAGCATCGGCCCGATTCTTGAATGCGAAGGTATCCGGGAAGTGCTTGCCGATGCATTTGTCATCGCCGTCAGCCCGTTCATCGGTGACGTGCCTGTCAGCGGTCCCGCAGCGGCTCTCATGCAGGCATGGGGCTGTGAACCCTCATCGGCGGGCACGTTCGGTCTCTATGAGGATTTCACGGATGTCTTCATTCAGGATATCCGCGATCCGGTGGATGTGCCGGGCGCGGTGCGGTGCGACACCCTGATGACGGACCGTGAGAAGAGTATCGGCCTTGCGGAAGAGATTCTGCGAATCGTCGAAGGGGGGGGATAGGGCAACCTTCCCTGTCAGGTCGCGGGAAAGGCTTTTTCTTCCCGCACACGTCATCATTCATGTAATATGGCTGAAGATTATGTCGCATTCGGGGAAATTGAGCCTGCGTTTGCCCGGACAAAGGAGCTCCTCCTGCCGTTTCGCCGTTCCATCTGGCTGCGCATCGCAGTGATCGCATTTTTCATCGGCGGCGGAGGGATAAATCTCCCGTCCCCAAGCTGGAGCACCGGGGATATGCCAGCCGGACTGGAGCATGCCGTTACGCCGTTTCTTCCCCTGATTATTGCCGGCGTGGTCGCGCTCATCCTCCTCGCGCTGCTCTGGAGCATCATCGGCACGATTCTGCAGTTCGTCTTCGTTGATATGCTCGTCACGAATGAATGGCGCATTCTCAGCCATTTCAGCCCGCGTGCCGGGAAGGGCGTGCGCCTCTTCCTCTTCGAGGTGGGGCTCGCGCTCCTGCTGCTGCTGATCGTGGCGATTCCCGCGGCGGTCGTGTTCATTGCCGTGATCGTGATGACCGGGGGAGTGAACATCTCCGCGGTCGTCGCAATCCTTGCTGCCCTGCTGATCCTGCTCGTGCTGCTCATCCCGGGCGCAATTATCCAGATGCTGACCATCGACTTCGTGGTGCCGGTGATGATACGGGACGACTGCGGCGTGATCGGCGGGTGGCGCAGCGTGTACCCCGTACTGCGGGCGGAGTGGAAGCAGGCGCTCATGTTTGTGCTGGCAAAAATTGTGCTCGTCATCGCCACCTCGATCCTGCAGCTGATCGCGATGGTCATCGCGCTGATCATCATCGGCATTCCGGGGGGGCTTGTGGTCTTTGCCGGACATCTCGCTCTCGGTTCTCTGCTCATTGACGCCGTTCTCGCCACCCCGTTCGTGCTCGCGGCAATCGTTGCCATGCTTCTTGTTGCGGTGCCGGTCATCACCTTTCACCGCTATTACGGGCTGCACGTGCTCGGTCGCCTGGCGCCGCAGTACGCCCTCCTCCCCTGATCTTTTTCACGGAAAACACCGGTAGTTAGATGGCCGGAGCCGCACACTCATGATGATGATTGCGTTTCTCTCCGGGGGGACGGGGACACTCCCGCTGCTTCTCGGGATGCGGAGGCTCCTGCATGACCGTGAAATGGCGGTTATCGTCACCACCGCCGATGCGTTTCCCCTCTCGGGGGGGCACATGCTCGGCAGTGCCGATGCGGTGATGTTTCTCTTCGCGGGCATCCTCAACACCTCGACCTGGAGCGGGATTCTTGGGGACACGTACGCAACCCACCGGTACCTCGGGACTCTCGGTCGTCCCGAGCCCCTTGCCGTCGGCGACCGGGAGCGTGCCGTCCAGATCGCCCGCGCCGATCTGCTTCGCTCCGGCATGACGCTGACCGCGGCAACGGAGGCGCTCGCCGGCAGCCTTTCCCTCAGTGCGGCAATCCTGCCTGCGACCGATGTGCCGGTGCGGGCGATGGTACGGACGGACGGGGGGCTGCTTCCGTTTCCGCTCTGGCAAACCGCCGACAACCGGGAACCGGAGGGAATCGTACTCGAACATAACGGTCCGCTGGTTGCGACGGACACGGCCATCTCCGCTCTCCGGGATTCCGATGCGGTCATTATCGGGCCGTCCGAGCCCGCGGGGGGTATCCTCCCGATCCTGGCATGCAGCGGGGTGAAAGAAGCGCTCTCGGATACATTTGTCATCGCCGTTTCCCCCTTCACCGGGAGCCGCGACGGCAGTGGTCCGGAAGGCAGGCTGATGCGTGCCGAAGGGCTCGAATCGTCCTCACAGGGGGTATTCTCCCTGTACAGGGATTTTTGCGATCTGTTCGTGCAGGATGTCCGTGATAGCGCGGATGTTGAGGGGGCGCTCCGCATCGACACCCGGCTCCATACACCGGCGCGGTGCGAATCGCTGGCATGGGATCTGATGGCTATCGTGCGGCGGTCGTCAGGGTAAAAGGGGGAATTGGTGCCTACTCCGGGGGCATCAGGCCCTGCAGCCCTTCGGCGAGCTCCGAGAGCGCCGTTATGATCTGCCGGATCGCACGTGTGATACGATCGACGCCCTCGAGTGCGGCGTCGATATCGCCGCTGGCACCTGCCGGGGCGGGCGTCTCCGTTATCGTCGGTCCGGTCGTTGCCGGTGTCACCGGGGATTCCTCCGGTACGGCTTCGTCCGCATACGCCACTGCTTCGGCAGCCTTTTCACGTGCGGCGCCCGCATGCAGCCGAGCCTCGTCATACGCCCCCGAGGCACGGGCCGCATCGGCACGGACAAGCAGCGTCTCCGCCGCTTCCAGCTTAGCCTCGATTACCATCCGGCGCTCGGCGCTCCAAGTCCCGCCTTCGGTATCCACCCGCATGCGTACGTCCGTGATCTCCTCCCGGGCGTCAGCGGCGAGCGCCTCTGCGTATGCCTGCGCAAGGAGCCCCTGCCCTTCCGCAGCGGCATCGGCCGCACGGGAAATCGCCTGCCATGCGGCACCGGACAGGGATGCCGCGGCAGCGGTCAGGTTCTCCGAAGCGCGGGAATAGGCCGCTTCGGCTGCGGCGACCGGGATGCCTTCCGAGTCCGCAGTATCGATCTGGGTTCGAAGGGCCGCGACGGCCGTTGCCGCTTCGGCGATTGCGGCGTCGATCTCAGCCTCTGTAACGACACGAACGTTCTGTGCCAGCTCGTCCTTTGCACTCTCACCACCGGTATCGAACTGGCGGACCCTCAGCAGAGTGATCGTTCCCGGGTTTGCGGGTGCCTTTCCTGCAAGGCTGATGTCGATTCGTGTAACGCTGCCCGGATAATAGAGCTCAAATCCTGTCAGGGATTCGTATCTGCCGAACCGGGGTGCCATGGGAGTTCCCGCACCGTTGCGGGTGATGGTGAAGATCCACCGGGCGCTGTCGAGATCCGTGAAAAAATCCATCGATTCTGCTCCCGATGTGGCATCGTACCGGATCGTACAGCCGATGCTGACGTTCTGCGCTGCCAGAAGAGGCTCCCCGGGAGGGACGCCTCCGCTCTCGAAGGAGAGCGCCGATCCGGTGGCAGGGAGGAGAAGTATGAGAAGAAGCGCCGCCGCGAGCAGGCGAAACACCGGGGAAGAGCACGTGTGATACGAGACCGGCATCAGCCCTGCCTCCAAAACGGGCTTCTCACCCTCGTTCGATCCCGCCGAAGCGACAGGAATTGTGGGAACCATAGCGCACGTCCTTCATTGTCAGGTTGGGAGGTGAACGGTAAAAATGATGGGGTTTTTGGTGCCGGGCCGTCACGGCATTGCACGCAAAATCAATTAGTCTCGAAAACCTCATAGTACAGCAGATTCTTTATGCGCAAACGAATAGCAGACATTACCCCGGAAACGGAGGCAGCCGAAATCATCGGATGGGTCCATGAGATCCGCGATCTCGGGGGCCTCTCCTTTTATCTGATCCGGGACCGGAGCGGCATCATTCAGGCGACCATCGTGAAAAAGAAGGCGGCGGACGATGTCATCGAAGCGGCGAAATCCGTTTCACGGGAATCCGTCGTGCGCATTACGGGCACCGTCAGGGCGGTGGACAAGGCACCCGGCGGCAGGGAGCTTATTCCCGAAACCTTCGAGGTCATCGCCCGTGCGGCAACCCCGCTCCCGCTCGACGTGGCGGAGAAGGTCCCCGCCGAACTGGACACGAGGCTCGATGCACGGTTCCTCGACGCCAGAAGGCCGCGAATCAGCGCCATCTTCCAGATACGCAGCACGGTCACGCATGCCGTGTCGGATCTCCTTGCCCGCGAGGGTTTTATCACGATACAGACGCCGAAAGTGGTTGCGGCGGCAACCGAGGGCGGCACGGAGCTCTTCCCCATTGCATACTTTGAAAAGGAAGCCTTCCTCAACCAGAGCCCCCAGCTCTACAAGCAGATGATGATGGCTGCGGGGTTTGAAAAAGTCGTCGAAATCGGCCCGATCTTTCGTGCCGAGGAGCACAACACCGTCCGCCACCTTAACGAAGCGACCTCGATCGATGTTGAGGTCTCGTTTGCAGACCACCATGACGTGATGGATCTACTCGAGCGTGTCATCATCGCCGCATACGAGAGCGTCGGAGAACGGTGCGCCTCCCAGCTTGAGGTGCTTGGTGTGGCTCCCGCCGTGCCGGTGGCTCCGTTTCCCCGGATTACCTACGAAGAGGCGATCGGGATCGCATCGGCGAAGATCGACGAGGATCTCGCATACGGCGATGATCTCGGCACGGCCGCCGAAAGAGCGCTCGGCGAAGAGATGGGTGAGCATTATTTCATTGTCGACTGGCCGACGGAGATCAAGCCGTATTATGCACTGCCCTACGAGGACCGGCCTGAGATCTGCCGTGCCTTCGACCTGATGCATCCCCGGATGGAGTTGTCGAGCGGCGCACAGCGGGTGCACCGGCACGACCTCCTCGTCGAACAGATCCGTGCCAAGGGGCTCTCGCCGGAGAATTTTGAATTCTACCTCCAGCCGTTCCTCTACGGCATGCCGCCCCACGCCGGGTGGGGGCTGGGTGCCGAACGGCTCGTCATGACCATGCTTGAACTGCCGAATATCAGGGAAGCGGTGCTGTTCCCGCGTGATCGCCATCGCCTGACACCATGATCCTGACATCCAAACTGCTTCCCACGACCGTCGTGGGCAGCTATCCGGTGGTGAAGGGGAAGGGCCTTCTTTCCCTGATGGACCCGCTCAAAACCGCCATGGAGACCGCCGTCGCCGACCAGATACGGGCGGGCATCGATATCATCTCGAACGGGCAGGTGCGGGGCGACATGATCGGTTCCTTCACATCACAGCTTCCGGGCATCAGCGGGCAGCGGGTAATCGGCAGGGTACAGGCCCCGCCGAAAGCCTTCACGGTCGGCGACACCCGGTATGCTCTCTCCCAGCACGCGAAGGTGAAGGGAATTCTCACCGGCCCCTCAACGCTCGCCCATGCGCTGAAAATCGATACACCGATGTACCGGAACAGGGAGGAGCTGATCCTCGACATCGCGCAGGCGCTTGCCACGGAGGCGAAGCGCCTCGAAGAGACCGGTGTGACAATCGTGCAGATCGACGAGCCCATCCTCTCCACCGGTACGGCAAACCTGCATACCGCACGGCAGGCCGTCGGCACCATCACCTCGGTGCTGCGCATCCCGACCGGGCTTCATGTCTGCGGCGGGCTACGCGGCGTCATCGACGACATCCGGAAAATGCCGGTCGATATCCTCGACTGTGAATTCGCAAACAACCCGGACAACCTTGAGGTTGTTTCCGGTGCGGACCTCAAAGGGAAGATCATCGGGTACGGGGCGGTGGACTCCGCATCATCCGACATTGAACCGGTCGCAGCCATTCGGGCGCATATCGAGCACGGTGTCGACCTTTTCGGGGCGGACCGCCTTCTCATCGATCCCGACTGCGGACTCCGGATGCTCTCGCGGGAAACCGCATTTGAAAAACTAAGAAGGATGGCGAAAGCGGCCGCTTGCGTCCGTTCAGAGCTTTAAATGAGGTGTTCGGAAGCCGTGTTTCCGGCAAGGGCAAGACTGATGGCGACGCGGAGGCTCTCATCTGAGAACGGTTTGATAATATAGCCGTCCGGACGGGTTTCCCGTGCCCGTTTCACCGTTTCGGGATCGGTGTATCCTGTCAGGTATATTATCGGGATCCTGTTCATTTCCTGTATGGCAGCTGCAGCCTCTATCCCGTCCATATCTCCGTCGAGACCGATATCCATGAGAATCAGGTCCGGTTTGTTTCGGGAAATCGATGTGATTGCATCCCGTGCGTTTTTACTAATGCCGTCGATGGCAAATCCAAGATGTTCCAGCCGCATTTTGATAACGGCGCTGATGATGACGTCGTTTTCAACGATATGAATCGCGGCGGAATTCATACATCTGATGTTCATGGCGCGTATAAAATCCTTTCTATAAAAATAGTACAATCGGGCTGGAATATTCCAGTGGCACGAGAATTTTACATAATTACTGGCCCACAGGGCAGTCCGTTCACACTCCCGTCATCAGCAGCATATCTCAGGCGTACAGGGGATGCAGGGAGAATACCCCCTGCACTCCTGAATCAGGAGGATTCCGCGCATCGTGATGGTGCGGGGTGAGCACGAATCGCGTCACCCGTCCGTGATCAGGTGTGCGGGGAAGGTTTCCTTCGCCGGAATGAGATTGTATAGGTGACGCCACCTTCGGTTTCGATGGCGAGTGTCCCCTCCAGCTGGTTTTCCGCGAGCATTCTGATGAGGTGCAGCCCGAGTGACGGCGATTGTCTGACGTCAAGGGCGTGAGGGAATCCCACGCCATTGTCACTGATCCTGATTGTGATGGTGCCCTCCGCATCCTCGCTCATCCGAATCTCGATCCTTCCGCTCCGGTTGTCCGGAAATGCGTATTTCATTGAATTGGACACGATTTCACTGACAATCAGTCCGCAGGGAATTGTGGTGTCGAGATCCAGATCCCGCACCTGTACATCGGTGGAAATCTCCACGTTCCGCGCCTCGCCTTCATAGATCATACCGAGGTGTCCGACGAGATTCGAGATGTACCCGGCAATATTGACGTGGAACATGTCCTGTGAACGATAGAGCTTCTCGTGCAGGAGCGCCATGCTCATAATGCGTTTCTGGGCATCCTTCAATGCATTGAGGACAGTCGTATCCGTGACATACTCCGCCTGAAGCGAGATCAACGCGGAGATCACCTGGAGGTTGTTCTTGACACGGTGGTGCAGCTCCTTCATCAGCGTATCTTTCTCGGAGACGGAGCGTTCCAGTTCGCTCTGGATAGATTTGACGGTTGAAATGTCGCTTGCGACGGCACGGAGGCCGACGACAACCCCCTCCTGGATAACCGGTGTGGCATGAACGATCATGGGAATCGGTGTTTTATCTTTCCCGAGCATGGTGAACTGCGCCGCACGGGTTGTTTCGCCGTTCAGCACCTGTTGTGCATAGGCGATTACCCTCTCCCTCTCCGTCGCATCGGCAAATAGTCCGGGATTGAAGATGTTCCTGTCCTGTTCGGAAAACGTTCCGAAAATCTCCGGGCTTGCCTGGTTGATAAAGGTGATCCGCCCTTCCCTGTCCGCTTCAACAACGATCTGGGGAAGAGAGTCGGCCAGCGTATGGTATTTCTCTTCGCTTTGCCGCAGGATTTTTTGCGACTGCTCGATCTCGGCAAGCATGCTGTCGATGTTTCCTGCGAACGATGCAATCTCGTCGTCGCCCTTCACGGCGATTCTCCTGCTGAAATCACGCGACGAGGTGATTGATGTGACTTTCCGGTTCAACCCGCCGATGGGCTCCAGAATCAGCTGGCTCAGAATGAATAGTGTGCACATCCCGAACACTCCCCCCATGGCGATCAGCGATGTAAGGAGATAGGCGATTGTCGAATATGCCTGGTGAATCATTGTCCGGGGGAGATCCATGGTGAGTGCAAGGGCCGGCTGGCTGTGTATGTCGCTGAGGAGCGTATAACCTGAAATTATTGTATCGTTCGCAGGAATAACAGCGATTCTGTTTTTGAGAAGTGCGGTACGGATGCCGTCACCGATATCGTCGCTCTCCCACAAAATAGCCGAGACCGGGAGATTGGTGATGCCTGACAGCCGCTCCATCTGTACCGGTGTGAGGAATTTACCCATGATCAGGGCACCTTTCACCGGCCCTTCGGCATGCGAGTTTAAAATGGGGCGCGATGCGGCGACGATGGGAGTTACGCCGGGCAGAATGACGAGTCCCCGTATCGATGCTTCGGGTGATGAATGAGAGGAAAGCAGGGGGTCGGAGAGAATTCCTGCCTCGATTTCCGGGGCGAGGGGGACCAGGAGATCCCCGCCGGGCGGCATCATACGTCCGTAGACGAGGTGTCCGTCCGTGTCGATGAAGAGAATCAGCTGGATGTCGAGATTTTCAAAGAGGGAAGGCACCATGTTGGACCGGAGAAAGGCATCATTATGATCCGCCATGAACACGGAGGTGTCGTCCCAGAAGGCATAGTCGGTCGCATGGGTATCGAGGGCTTTGACATCGGCCTCATATGCGTTGATCACCAGCTCCATGTCCTTCGCAATATCGTCCGTCTCGATCCGGCTGTAGCTGTCCATGAGGAGCATGTTCGCCGAGATGTACAGGCCGGTAAACAGAACCCCCAGCGTAATGAGGATGATAATTAGGCTCTTGGTTGTTAATTTCATGAAGTGAACGACTCCTGGTGCCTGTACCCTGCTGCGCTATCCGCGGAATTGCGCATCACCCGGTTTTACCGGACGAATAAAGTGCGATTTCGATCGTGGTCCTCAGGATATCGTCAGTGAACGGTTTTATGATGTATCCCGCGGGTTTTGTCTTTTTTGCCCGTTCGAGAGTGTCTTCATCAGAGTGCGATGTGAGATAGATCACCGGAATATTTTCTTTTTCACGGATGGCTTCCGCAGCACCGATACCGTCGCTCTCTCCTTTCAAGCGTATATCCATCAGCGCCAGATCAGGTTTGAGTTCCGTCGCCTTCATAATCGCATCTTCGGCGGTTGCAGAGATATGAACAACGGAAAATCCGAGTTTTTTCAATCTGGTCTGAAGGAGTGTTGCGATGATGATGTCATCCTCGACGACGAGAATTGTGCCGTGTGTCATGAGAATCAGTAATTAATGATTCATGGCAAATTGTATTTTAAATATCACTCCGTTTTCGCTGGTGACGTATAGTGAACCGTCGGGCCGGGCCGTGGTAATGAGCCTGACGAAGTGCAGGCCCGGCGATACGTGCTCCTGCCGGTCATCAGGGGGAAAGCCAACGCCGTCATCGGCAATAATCATCGTGAAGAGGCCCTCCGGATCGTGTGTGCTGATGGTCCCGGCCGGTTCCCGGGAAGGCATGTTTCAGCGAATTGGCGACAATTTCACTCACGATTAAACCGCAGTGAAAAGGTTCCCGATATCCATGCGTATTTTACTACTGGCTTTTTTGAGTGCGAATCTGGCTGATCCGGGGTTCTTTTCCGTCTATTATCTGCCGGAAATATTCGATTGCCCGGGTACAATCCTGCTCGCCGGCGAATGTGCGGGAAGTAACCATGCTCAAACTGTATATTTATGGATGCCCGGGATTTTCGATCCGACACGATTGATGACGATGAGCTGCCCGTCACCGTCGCACTCCGGAACCGGCCGGGGGAAGGCAGGCATCGGTTGCATCAACGGGTATGCCGGTGGTCGCCGGTTCCCCAAAAATATTTTCCCCCAACGTCGTGTTCTACACAACGCGTGCCGTGGTGGAAAATTCGAGCCCCTCTTTCATGACATTATAGGGATATACCCGTTGCGGGACATCCATGTGCGGGATTTTATTGATGGCGAGCCGCCGCTCGATCTCATTGCCGTGTGTCGTTTCGGTAAGGGTCATGAAGATGTCCGCGGCACGGATGATGCGAAGCTCTTCCAGCGGGGTGTGGATGCCTGAATACAGGAGGAACATGACGTTGCCGCCCTGCCGCCGGACCGAGTCGACCCCGTCCGTGAGGCAGTGGATCGCCGCATCGATGCCGTGCTCCAGAAGGACTGTCGAGAGCGAATCGACAACCACGCGATCCCCTTCCATGAGCGGAACAAGGGTGCCCGGATCCGACCCGGAAGGCTTTATCATTCCCTCTACGGGTGCTGCGTCAAGCATCAGGTATGTCCCCGCGGTCTCCTCGGCCTTCCAGAACTGTACGGCCATCCGGTCCATCCCGGTTAATGCGGTGCCGTAGACGACAATGGACGTGCCCTCGGGATAGCCCCCACCCAGCTGAAAATCGAGTCCCGAGATTCCTGTCGAGCGCTTTTCCCGTATTTCTTCCAGGTACTCATTGTTTTCGGGCATGCGGAGAGAAAATCGACGAGATGGCGTAAAAAGATATCCCCGGAGGCCGGTACCCGGATCTCCGGCAGCGTTTATTCCCGGCGAGAAATCGCACCGAACCGATCCCTGAGTTCACGCCTCAGGAGCTTCCAGCCACCGACGCGGGGCAGATCGCGCAGGATCACGGTCCTGCGGGGGATCTTGTACCCGGCCAGTCGTTCCCGGGCGTACTCCACGAGTTCCTCGTGGAGAAACTCCACCCCGGCAGCGGGCACGACCGCAGCCACGGGTATTTCGCCGCGGTGCTCGTCCGGGATGCCGAAGACTGCGATATCCCGGATTTTCGGGTGTTCCATGAGCACCTTCTCCACCTCGGTCGGGTAGACCTTCCATCCCGACATCACGATCATGTCTTTCTTCCGGTCGGTAATCGCGAGCATTCCCGACGAATCCAGGTACCCGATATCCCCGGTCAGAAACCATCCCTCGGGGAGAAAGACGGCATTCGTTTCGTCGGGCATCTGCCAGTAGCCCGAGGCGACGGACGGTCCCCGGAGGGCAATCTCCCCCGTCTCACCCGGGGGCAGTTCGATGGTGGGATCGTCCGTATCGACGATCGTCACTTCGGAATAGCCGACAGGATGCCCCACGCTCCGAAAATCCTCGGCGGTGGCATAGTCCTCCGGCCGGATCGCCGTCCCGGTCCCGACGACGATCGTCTCGGAGAGCCCGTATGCGTTCGCGACGGGAATCCCGAACCGCTCGTGAAACGTCTTCCAGATACTCGGGTGCAGGGGGCCGCCGCCACTGATCATGATGCGGGTGCCGGCGAACGCCTCCTCCGTACCGGGGGGCGAGAGAGAAAGGGAATGGATCACCGGGGGCATGGATGCAACCACCGTCGCACCGCTCTCCGGGACGAGGCGTATGTAGGCCTCCGGATCGAAACGCTCCATGACAACCCACGTGGCTCCCGCCTTCAGGGCGGAAATGCCCCAGCTCACGCCGACATGGGCCATCGGGTAGATGCCGAGGTATACGTCGTCAGAGCACAGGCCGAGAACCTCACCCCCGGCATCCAGCGCCGCCATCCAGTTCGCATGGGTAAGCATCGCCCCTTTCGGATTCCCGGTGGTCCCCGACGTGTACTGCAGCTGGCATACCGTGTCACCGGCGCAGAACGCCGCACGGAGCTCGGGCGGTGCGGCCAGTATGGCGTCCCACGGCACCGTCCCGGCGGACCCTCCCGTGCCCGTACAGACGATGTGCCTGACCGAGGGCGCACGGCCCCGTATCCGTTCGGCCGCCCCGCATCCGCCCGCGTCCGTTATGATTGCCGCTGCTCCGGCGTTTGTCACCGCATAGCGGACTTCCTCTTCGGTGAGAGCGATATTGACAGGGACGGCCACCGCCCCGATACGCCAGATGGCGAGATAACAGATTACATAGTCGGGCGAACTGTCGAGATGAATGCAGATCCGTTCTCCGGGGCCGATGCCAATCTTCCTGAGGCCGTTTCCAACCCGGTTTACCGTTGCAAACAGTTCGCGGTAACTGTAGGAATGACCGGTCGTCGGCTGTACTATCGCTGTCTTATCACCGAATCGTCGGTTAACATCGAGAAATGTAGTGCAGTTCGACATGATGGCTCCTCTGAAGCGGACATACCGCTCCTGCGCGCAAATGTACTATTGTGTTCATTCGAGGATATAGTATTCCACATGCCGGCCCGGGAAAAGAAGGTTTACTGGTATTCGGGAGGCTGTACCTGCGTGGGCAGGCCCCCCTTGAAATATTGCTCGATTCTGCTGTACTGTTCCCGGAGCCTTTCGTTCATCATGGGCCGGACTTTCCCGAGTGCATGGTCGAAATGGGAGGGTCCGACCACATCCGCCCCTTCCCGCATGGCAAACATCGCGGCTTCGCGTGCAACGAGCGCAAGATCCGAGCCCACATAGCCTTCCGTCCGGGATGTCAGCGTTTCAAGGAGAGCATCCCGCGCGGGATCGGCAAAGCTGAGCCTCCTCTCCCGTAAGAGGGCCACAACCGAGCGGCGGCGGGCGCCCCGTGACAGGGGTTCGGCCGTTTCGCCCGGGGGCCCGATACACGCCACAATTTCGTCAAGGCCGACAGTCCTGTCCGTCCCCAGTGTTCCGAGGCACTCTTCAATCCTGTTTTCCTCGATACCCTCCAGGCGCATTACCAGCTCTTCGAGTGACGATCCCTCGAGAGGGATTAACCGTGTGTGGATATCGAGGATATGCCGCCGTCCTGCCGTATCGGGTTCGCGTATGTATACAAGACGATCAAACCTTCCCGCCCGCAGGAGCGCCGGATCGATGATGTCGGGCCGGTTGGAGGCGCCCATGACGACGACACCGCGCATTTCGAGAATTCCGTCCATTTCCGTAAGGATCTGGTTGACGACGCTCTCGATCACGTGGGAATCCCCGGCGCTCCCGCGGGAGGGCGCGAGGGCGTCGAGCTCATCGAAGAAGATGATCGCCGGAGCCACCTGCCGTGCTTTCCTGAATATTTCGCGTACCGCACGCTCGCTTTCCCCCACCCATTTCGAGAGGAGCTGCGGGCCACGCACCGGAATGAAGTTCGCACCGCTTTCGTTCGCGACGGCCTTTGCGATCAGCGTCTTGCCGGTTCCCGGCGGCCCGTACAGCAGCACACCTTTCGGCGGTTCTATCCCGAGGCTGTCAAAGCGGTCCGCCCTTGTCAGGGGATATTCAACCGCTTCACGTACCTCCTCCTTTTCCCGGGAAAGCCCGCCCACTTCTTCCCACGTGATATGGCTGACCTCGAGGAAGACTTCCCGCATGGCACTCGGGTTCACC
>LKUD01000014.1 GCA_001412355.1 Methanoculleus sp. SDB | reverse complement strand
AAGTGGAGGATTATTGACATCCAGAACGGCGCAACGACCGACAATCTCCTTGAAAATCAGGAGCAGTTCGTCGTTGCCGTTACCCTGGCGGACGGAAAGCACCTGTCGGAGAACGAGAAGTTCAACCTTGAGATCAAACCCTCGAGCGGTGCGGCTCTGGGCATCAAGCGGACGGGTCCTGCAAAGATCGCCGCTGTGAACCTTCTCTACTAATCCATTTTTTTGCCGGAAACCCCGGCTGCCCGGTAGTGGGAATCAGAAAAGTTATTACCGTTCCATTTCTAAAATTTTTAAGGATATTTGAGGGATCACATATCCTGCGTGGAGGCATTGATATGCAAAAAATGATGAACAGCGAGGACGCGTTCACCGGCCTTGAAGCCGCCATCGTGCTGATCGCCTTTGTTGTGGTCGCAGCGGTCTTCTCGTATGTCGTGCTGGGTGCCGGATTCTTTACGACTCAGAAGAGTCAGGAAGTGGTGTACACGGGTGTTGCCCAGGCAAGTTCCAGCATGGAGATTCTCGGCGACGTTTATGGCCTTAAGAACGCTACATCGGGCGATATCGACAGGATTCGGTTTTCCGTCGGGCTTACCGCGGGCGGCTCTGCGATCGACTTCTCCCGGGTAACCCTGACATGGAGCGATGCGGACAACGTCTACATTCTCGCGGCAAATTCGACGTATTGTGACGGTCAATATCCCCTCGTTCATTCCGGCAGCTGGGGCATTATGGACATCCAGAACGGCGCAACGACCGACTTCCTCCTTGAAAACCAGGAGCAGTTCACGATTGGCGTGAACCTGAGGAATGGCGCACACCTGACGACGAACGAGAAGTTCAATCTTGAGATTAAGCCATCCTCCGGTGCCGCACTCGGCATCAAGCGGACGGGTCCTGCAAAGATCGCTGATGTGAATCTTCTCTACTAAATCATTTTTTACCGAAAACCTTCCTGTACCCGGTTAGAAAATGATGCATCCGCTATTTCCGGATTCTCGTGAAAAAAATCGGTCGATCACCTATCATGTGAAACGGCAGTGCCATGCAGAAAACGATGTATCGCGAAGACGCATTCACCGGCCTTGAGGCCGCCATCGTATTGATCGCCTTTGTAGCGGTCGCAACGGTCTTCTCTTTCGTCGTGCTGGGTGCCGGTTTCTTCACGACTCAGAAAAGCCAGGATGTCGTATATGGCGGAGTCTCTCAGGCCAGTTCCAGCATGGAGATTGTCGGTGACGTTTTTGGCCTGAAGAACGGTACGACGAGCGAGATTGACAGGATTCGGTTTACGGTCGCTCTCACCGTTGGTGGGTTGCCGGTTGATTGCTCCGAGATAACCCTGACATGGAGCGATGCGGGCACCGTCTCCATTCTCGCGGCAGAAGGAGTGCTGTATGATAAGGGCGTATATCCCGGAGCCGGAAAGTGGAGGATTATTGACATCCAGAACGGCGCAACGAC
>LKUD01000013.1 GCA_001412355.1 Methanoculleus sp. SDB | reverse complement strand
CATATATCATATCGCCTTTTGCAACCATTTTCAGGCCTCCTGAATCTTTTCAACCTTGACAGCACAGGCCTTGAACTCCGGGATCTTCGCGCCGGGATCGAGTGCGTTGTTGGTGAGTTTGTTTGCCGCGCATTCCGCGAAGTGGAAGGGCATGAACATGACTCCCTTCATGATGTCGGGCGTGACCTTTGCCGGCACTTCGACTTCTCCGCGGCGTGTCTTGGCTTTGACCATCTCCTTGTCCTTTACGCCGAGCGCTGCCGCGTCCTCGGGATTGATCTCGATCCATCCGGTGGGGACCTCGGTTGCGAGTGCTTCGGAGCGTCGGGTCATGGACCCTGTGTGCCAGTGCCAGATGCAGCGGCCGGTCGTGAGGACGAAGGGGTATTCTGCGTCGGGAACTTCCGCTGGCGGTTTCCACTCGAGCGGGTGGAAGATTCCCATGCCGTGGGGGTGTGCGCACTTCTCGCAGTGGAGGATGGGGGTTCCGGGGTGGTCGGTCGTGGGGCATGGCCAGTGGAGTGCTTCGGGCTTGTTGAGGCGCACGTAGTTCATGCCGTGGTAGGAGGGCGTGACTTCCGCGATCTCGGTGAAGATATCCTCTGCGCTCTGGTAGGGGAACTGGGCTGCGTATCCCATCTTTGCTGCAAGTTCGCTGATAATGACCCAGTCGAGTTTTGCTTCGCCGGGCGGGTCCTGTGCCTTTCTCCACATCTGGACACGGCGCTCGGTGCTGGTCTGGGTGCCGTCCTTCTCTGCGTAGCAGGTTGCGGGCAGGACGACGTCGGCGAGCTGTGCGGTCTCGGTCAGGAAGATATCCTGGACGACGAGGAACTCGAGGCTCTTGAGTGCGTGCTCTGCGTGGTTGAGGTCGGGGTCGGAGAGCATCGGGTTTTCGCCCATGATGTACATGGCCTTGAGCTCGCCGGGGTTGTCCGCGAGAACGTTGATCATGACGGTGACTTCGTAGCCGTTCTTCGGTTCGCAGATGCCGTCGGGGAATCCCCATGCATCGG
>LKUD01000012.1 GCA_001412355.1 Methanoculleus sp. SDB | reverse complement strand
CCGGCGGGAGTCGAGGTCACGGCAAGCGAGCCGGTCTGCGGAGTGAGCGTGAAGTCCTCACTTACCGTGCTGTCAGCGACTACCGTGACGACCCTGGCAACAGAATAATAGCCCGCTTTCTGAACAATAACGGTATGTTCGCCGGCTGATAGTGCCGGGAAGGTAAATGGTGTCACTTCACCGGTATCGCTTCCGTCAATCCAGATTGAAGCGCCGTCAGGTGTTGATGTTACTTCAAGCGAACCGGTAAGGGCGTTGACGGTAACCTGACCATTGACAATTGCGGGCCTGAACTGTGCATCGTCCTTATCTGCAAAACCTACCGGCTCCTGAATCGTCAGGGTAACAGCACTCGTACCGGGGCCGATTCCCTCAATAACCACAGAACCAAGCGGAACATTCGTGGCACCCGACCCGTAGTCGACAGGGTAACTCAAATCCCCGAATTTCATCTTGACCGATTGCGCGGGTCCGGTGAAATCGGATTGCGTCATTTCCGCCCATGCAGGGAAACTGACTGCTGTAATCTCCGCAATGCCGGGGGTATCGAGCGAAACGGTAAAGATACAGGCACTCAGCCCATTCGGTGCTTCATCAAGAGTAAATGCGATGGTTGCGGTATCACCCTGATCAATTGTCACGGAATCAATCACAATCTGGCTTGCCGAAACACCAGAAACCATGCCGGCCACAGCCAGCACAACGAGGAATAATAAGCAATTTCTATTCATGATCATCACGCCAAAATACGGGCATTTAGGGCCCCGACGCCCCCGAAAAAAACAAAGGCATTTTCATAAACACCATTCCAGCAGTTCAATTGCTCCAACTCACAGGCTAACACTCACCGTAGGTGCGGGTCCTGCTTCAAAAAGAATGATATTATGAAGAGTATAAAAACAAGTGCTTGGCGCTTTTGATTAACATTAGTGGACTATAAATGGGCGTCGCTTTTATCCGGAGCTCGTATGACCTCACACAGCGTCATACTATGACCGATATCCAAGAAATTATCGGTAAAGTTCTCGTTTCAGAGTATTGGCCATTCCTGCGTAGCACATCCCGGGTCCCATGATTTATCAAAAATCAACATATGAACGGTATTAAGCTTCCCAAGTTTGTTATCATGGAGCCCGGGGCTGTCTTTTTTCGGATAGCATCTGTGACCGTATGTCCCACCCTCCTCCATGCTCTCCCCCGTTTCCGGGGACGACCGTAATCATAGCATCATTTGGACCGTTTTTCGAGTTTTCCTATTATTACTCCAGGCAATTAAAAACGATGTAAATATATAATATAATATATATTTCCGATATATTTCCTCTGCTTGCACCACGCCTTGTTGCCGTTCGTCCGCAAACCGGCTGTGCAAACGGCGATAAGGAGATCTCGACCATGAAATATGTTGCAATCTTTCTTCTTGTGCTGTGTATAGCGGTCATTCCCGCTGTATCAGCAGGTACCGCCATCAACTATCAGGGCCGGCTGACGGACAGCAGCGGCAACCCGGTCACCACCACCGGCGACATCGTGTTTTCGCTCTA
>LKUD01000011.1 GCA_001412355.1 Methanoculleus sp. SDB | reverse complement strand
TCTGAATGGATAAAGTCCGGAATACAGAGTAAATGGATCAGTTCATGGGCGACCAGTATTCCAAGTACGCCGAACAACAGGGGAATCAGTTCTATCCGAAACGAAAACGTGGTTCCGACTATTCCAAAATATTTGAAAGAGACCGGCACGAACATAGCTGCGATCAACAATGTGATCGTGGCATTGAGTGCCATGAAGGGAATTGATGCAAGCATGGCTGTCAGAATATTCCCGGGTTCTTCCAGTTTCACCCACTGATCGGCTGTCAAATCCAATTGTCTCTGCTTATCCCCCTCCGGGATTCGTGTGATTATTCGAATAGTTCCCCCTCCCTTAGTTCATCGAGGAGTCCCTAGCACCGGGACATCCTTTTTCGGTTGGTATCCCATACTGCACGATTATAATCATCGGGAAGAAGAATTCCACAAATGCTACAGTACTGCCCTGATATTTTCTTCCAGGTTTGGTTTCCTTTTCCTGTTGGTTTCACACGACACCGTACCTTAGCACCATATCCATGTGGGCAAGAATAGTTTTTTTGCCGAGATCCGCTGGCCCTTCACCCGCCCCACAAAAACCGCACGACCACCGCCACCACGCCGCCCATCAAACCACCCGCACCGGCACCGAACTCTGCCGAAAACCACCGTCCGAGCGCCTGCATCCATTCAGGCGGGCAGTTCACCGGCACCGGCATTCCCTGAAGTATGTTTTCGACGGACAGGAATACGCCACGAAAGATGTGTGCCGGATATCCGCAGAAATGTTATAACTTCCCGATCAGGATCCGGCAGAACGGCTCCCGGGCGACCATCCGGTTACGATACACAATATTTCGAGCAGGATTTGATGAGGGGATTTTTATTATCCGCACCGCTGAGGGGAAAAATCCTGTGGCAGGACCATGATACTCGAATTGACCATGCCGGTCAACCTGAATGTGCGGTCATTGCTCACGAAATAACACCGGGCCGACAGGATCGGAAAGCCCGAAACCCTCCTGAATGAACGCACTATACCGGCCTTCAGGGGCGTGTTTCACCCTGACCGGCCGGGGCGGCAATGCATCGGAAGGATACGTCCGCAGATCGGGAATCGCATTCCGGATCATCCGGATTGCATCCCGTCAATCGATACGGCCCTGCTTCCCGGAGGTATTCCACCACGATCGCACCTCGGTCCTGTTCGGGTGGAAATAATACAGGGAACAGAGGGCCGGGGGATACCTCCCGGTCCGGTACCCCTCCAGAAGGAAGAGTGCTTCGTTGCCGACCGTGGAGGTCTGGTTGAACGGCCAGTACGAACTTATCGGCGAAACGACGGGGGCCGCAGGCTCGTCGGAATCGATCTCTTGCATCAGCAGCTCCGCATCCTCGAGCGTGATCCAGCCGTCAGGCACCTCGCCGACCATGACCGGCTGATGAGGATGCATGCGCAGGTCCGCAAGGAAATCCATCGGCGTATGGGCCCTTAAATAGCAGGAATCTCCGCTGATGACGTGCATTCCGGTATTCCTGATCAGGTAGTCGAATGTACAGTTTTCCTGAGGAGGATTCGTCGGAGTGCCTGACGCGACTGCTGTCCCGGGGCCGGTTTCGGGCGGAGCGGGAGAAGATCCGATGCACCCGGCACCCAGCAGCAGCACGGCGAGTACGACAAGTGCGGGGAGGATTCGTGTTCTCATCGGACAGGGTGATTGTGGAGTATCAGACATCGGGGAGCTCCAAACAATCATGGGACGTGAGAAGAAAAAGGAATCCCCCCTCTACTCAAACGGTTCCGGAACACCGGCAGATTCAACCGGTTCCGAAACTCCACAGATTCACTCGCACCACACCAACCGCACGACCATCCCGGACGTCGCCGCCTTCGGTGCGCGGTGGCCGCCGGGATCATGGCGGACACCGACCTCGCCCCTGCGACGGGCTGGGCCGGTCTGGCCGGCGGAGGGATCCCGGGTCTTTAAAAACTATCCGAGCGCTGCAGCCGTCGTGGTGCCGATATCGAAGCACCGGCCGGTGCTGCTCAGGTGCCCGTCCTTCCACCACCGGCAGTAGCGCTCCAGCTGGTCGGCGGGATCGAATCCCTGCTTCTCGATCAGGCTTTCTGCGAGGCAGAGGGCAAGCGAGGTGTCGTCGGTCCATTCGCCCGGCTGCAGGTGGAACGGGCCCCCGCCCTGCATCGTGCGAAGGGGAGAAAATGTTCCGGGCGGGCGGAACTCGAGAGTCGTGCCGAGCGCGTCGCCGGCAGCAAGGCCAAGCAGGCACCCGCGGTAGCGATCTGTCCGCTGTATCGTCATATTCCACCCATTTTCCGTATTAATCTTCGAATCATGGCCTTTGAGCTGGATTTTCTTCAACCATATATGCCCAAACGAGCATTGGAATCACTGGATATCGGATAGTTTCAAGAGTTGTTTCTTCTTTAAATAGTTGGATATGATGGTGGAAAAAAAGAAGTGATTATTGCTTCTTCACTTCGCTCATCAGGGATTCCATGATGTCCGGGGCCTTGTCCTTCAGGCCGAATCCCACGATAATCGCAATCGCCGCACCGAGGCCGAGGCCGACGCCCCAGGCGACGGGGGTAATGAAGATATAAATGAGGGTCAGGTCGATGAGAAGCTGCGTCAGCGCGAGCATGACCACGATGAAGTAGAAGAAGACCCGCAGGACGAGCGTGATCGGTTTGATGAGCTCGACCTTCTGCGCCTGGCCCCAGCCCATCATGAAATCGGCGAAGTAGTCGATAAGGATGAATCCCGCGATCAGGATGATGAGGAATGCAGCGACGTTGGGCAGGTACGCGACGATCGAGGAGATCAGCTCGGTCAGGAACGCCA
>LKUD01000010.1 GCA_001412355.1 Methanoculleus sp. SDB | reverse complement strand
GGGAACACGGCTACGGGAACAACGACCGTGACGGTGGTGGACACCACGCCGCCCGTAATCAGCGTCGCCGTCACCCCGGATATCCTGTGGCCGGCGAACCATAAGATGGTTGAAATACAGGCGATAGTGACGGCAACCGACATATGCGATGCGGCACCCGTTACGACTCTCGTCAGCATCACCAGCAATGAACCGGATGATGACATCGGTATCGGCGATGGCGACACCACGAATGATATTCAGATCACCGGCGGCTCGGACTACGCCTTCAAGCTGCGTGCGGAACGGGCCGGTACAGGAGATGGGCGTATTTATACTATCACGTATACCGCAACCGATTTCTCCGGCAACAGCGCCAGTGCATCTGCCATAGTCAGCGTGCCGCATGAGAAGTAAGAGAAAAAATCCGGCCGGGACAGGTGAGTGAACGTGGAGGGAGCCTATCCCCCCGTCGGTTTTTTGATAGGATCGGGAGGGAAAAACGTGCGGAACAGATTGGTTGCGGCATTGGTGCTCACCGTAGCTCTCGTTGCAGGAAGCGCCGCAATAGTGCCGTTTGCCGGGAGTGTCCCGGGAGAGGAAGCAGGTGCTTATACCGCCGTGCATCGGGCTGAAACCTCTTTTCAGGTTCTCTCAGACGTCCTCAACGGTACAACGGAAGGAACATGGGCCTACTCGTATCGAAATCCCGTTCCATCCGGAACAATTCTCGATACATGGTACGGTTCGATCTCCTTTCCGCAGGAAGAGGGATGGATCGTCTTCATCGATGACAGGCCCGGGGAAAATTGGGCGCACCCGTGCCGGTACGTCTTTGCAAATAGCGTCGGAATCCTCTTCGTATACGATGCGGTCGGCCCTCCCGGAACCATGACAAACTGGGATAGACTGTCCACATGCCGGGATAACCTGATTGAAGGGTATCAAACGGATAACCGGGAATTCCGGTGCATCGTTATCGGGGATCGGATTCTGTACTGGCATCAGCGGGTCATCGATGGTGCCGTCGTCGAGGGGGATTATATCCTTTTTACGTTCGATAAAAACACACGGGAGCTTCTCTCACGGGAAGAGCGGTGGCAAAGCGACGTCCCCGACCACGTGATCCCGGCACTGTCACGGGAGCAGGCCGAATCGATGGTTCAGGGCAGGGTACTGTCCAGCCGGCTTGTCATACCGTCTCCCGAATCGTCGGCATTCCCCCTTCAGTCCCCTCCCGGCACCGTCTGCTGGGTGGTGCAGAGCGCAGTTGATAACGGAATAGAAACAACCCTTGTTGATGCCGGGGATGGAACGATCCGTGGTACCTCTCTCTCCGAATCCGGCAGTGCCGCTATGGGTACTCCGCCGGCGACCTCCAGCGTTCCACCCGCCACAGAATCCGTTTCACCGACCCGGTCAGAACCGATCGCTCCGTCCCCAAACCAGATACCGGGATTTGGGAGCCTGGGATCCCTTGCGGGAGTACTGGCAGGAATGGGGTATTTCCTGATTAAAAATGAATAATCCGCAGTCGTATGGCGGGGAGGTATCCGGACCTCCCGGGAAGAGAGCACCACCGGTAAAAATCCCGGGATAACCGCGCACCGGGAAGCGTGAGAATTGGGAAACACGCTATTATTCCGGAAATCTATAACAATTATTCTCACAAAAATTTCATCGCTCCGGAGGAAATTCATCTCATGGCTGAAAGAATCGGGATACTTCTGTCCCTTATTGTTCTGGTAATTGCTCTGGCGGCCGGCGGGATGCTCCCTCCGGGTATGCCGGATTCCCCTCCCGGTATCGCACCGGAAGAAGCCGCAATGTATGAAGATTTCACGTCGGGTTTTTTAAACCGGCAGGTGTGGGCGATCACCGGGGAAGGGGATGCCCGGCAGCGGGTAATCAATGTGAGCGATGTCGATCCCACGGAAAATCGGGATTATCGGTTGACATTAGGGATCGATACCGTCGGGACACGTGATGATACCGTGAAATTTGCGGGTATCCGGACCATCCGGAGGATAAACCTTGACGGTGAACGGGTGGTCTCTGTCGATCTTGACTGGAACAATCAAAGAAACGGGTGCTACCTGACCGCTTCCCTCTACTTATGCCCGACAATCACGGAGGGAAATCCCGAAGACGAACAGGACTGGCTTAAATTTGAATACAGTGGTGTCCCCCCCGGGCATAATGCCCGGTCTGTCATCGCATCAAAGGTGAATGGGAGCGTCAGGTACCTCTATACGGAAGGCTGGCCGGATCAGCGGATCGGCAGGCCGATCGGGAACCAGCGGATTGTAATTGTCACGAATGAGGGAAGAATCCGGGTATCGGAGAATGGAACGGAAATATACCGTTCCCGAGATGGCGCCCTGACATTCACTTCTGCCCATATCTATCTCCAGATGAGCAGTCATAGCAATTACCCGCTCCGCATCGTCTGTTTCGACAATGTGATCGCGGTGTAAGGGCTGTCATATCCGCAGAATGCAGGAAAAGGAATATTAATACACCGCCCTTTTAAATCATTATTCACAAAACCTGGATATTCCATGTCGCCCGACCGCATATTATATATCGATGACGAGCCCGCCCTTCTTGAAATCTGCAAGCTGTTTCTGGAAAGAGAAGGTGATTTATCCGTCGACACCGCCCCGTCCGCCATGGAGGGACTGGCACTGATCGAGAGCGGCACATACGATGCCGTCATCTCCGACTACCTGATGCCGGAAATTGACGGGATCGAACTTCTGAAGCGGATTCGGGCGAGTGGAAATACGATTCCCTTCATCATTTTTACGGGAAGGGGACGGGAACAGGTGGTAATCGAGGCCCTGAACAGCGGAGCCGACTTCTACATCCAGAAGGGAGGAGATCCCCGGGCGCAGTTTACCGAACTGGCAAACCTGGTCCGCCAGTCGCTCAAACGGTACAGGATGGAAAAAGCCCTTATCGAAAGTGAACAGCGGTATCGGGATGTGGTCGAGGATCAGACGGAACTGATCTCCCGTTTCCTTCCCGATGGGACTCACGTGTTCGTCAACGAGGCGTATTGCCGATATTTTGGCAAAAAAAAGGAAGAAATACTCGGAAAAAAATTCACTCCCGAAAGTCCGCCCGGGGAGCTCAGGGAGGTGCGGGCACTTCTCGACTCCCTCACCCCCGAACATCCGGTGGGAATGATGAACCAGAGGACCATCATGCCCGACGGGCGGATCCGGTGGCAACGCTGGATTGACCGGGGTATATTTGATGAAAAGGGAACAATCATCGAGTTTCAGTCGGTTGGACGGGACATCACGGAAACAAAAGAGATTGAAATCGCCCTCCGCGAATCGGAGAAAATGCTCTCGGATATCATCAATTTTCTCCCCGATCCGACCTTTGCCATTGATCGCGAGGGCAGAGTGATAGCATGGAACCATGCGATAGAGGAGATGACCGGCGTGGCAGCGGCGGATATGCTGGGAAAGGGCAACCACGAATATACCATACCGTTTTTTGGGGAACGGAGGAAGATACTTATCGATCTGATCTTCGCACCCGAGGAGGAGATCCTGAAGCTGCAGTATAATAATATCATTCGGAGAGAGGGTAAACTGCTCATTGCCGACACGTCTCTCCCGCGCCTGCACGGGAAACAGGCAATCCTCTGGGGAAAGGCCGCTCCCCTCTACAACGAAAACGGCGAGATGTTCGGTGCAATCGAAGCGATCCGCGATCTGACCGGTCGGAGAGAGGCCGAGGAAAAGGCTGATCTTCTCTCCAGTTTTATCGAAACATCGCCCGCTGCCATCACCATCCATGATACGGACGGCCATTTCCTCTACACAAACCAGAAAAATCTGGATCTGCACGGGTATACGCGCGATGAGTTTTTTGCGCTGAATCTTCACGATCTCGATGTACCGGAAGACACCGAACTCTATGAGCAGAGGATGCGTAACCTGCTGGAAAAGGGCGAGGCAACCTTCGAAGTCTCCCACGTCAGGAAGGATGGTACTATTCTTCCGCTTCAGGTTGTTGTAAAACGCATCCGCTGGAACGATCGCGATGTTGTCATGAGTATCGCGACCGATAGTACCGAACGCAAGCGGAGTGAAGAGGCGCTCCGCGAGAGCGAGGAGCGATACCGGAGCCTCATAGAACATTCCTTCGATGGCGTGGTCATTCATCGCAAGGGCACGGTCATTTTTATTAATGAGACGGCCATGCATATGTTTGGTGCCGGAAACAGGGAGGAACTCATCGGGAAGCCGGTTCTTGATTTTGTTCACCCTGCTTCGAGGAAGGACGTAGAGGAAAGGATACGGAACCTGCATGATACACAGGAAAGGACCGTCCCTCCCCTTGAAGAGAAATTTATCCGGCTGGACGGCACGGCATTCGATGTCGAAGTCCTCGGGACGAAATATTCCTTTGAGGGGAAGCCCGCAATCGAAGTCCTCTTTCGGGACATAACAGAGCGAAAACAGGCGGAGAAAGCACTTCAGGAGGCTAACCGGCAGCTGAACCTGCTCAACAGCGTGACACGGCACGATATGGCGAACCAGCTGCTCGCACTGACCGGTTTTATAGAGCTCGCCCGGGAGACGGAGGACGACCCGATCGCCGTAAAGAATTTTCTCGGGAAAATTCATTCTGCAGCAGAAGCAGTTTCGCGTCAGATCGAGTTCACAAAGACATACCAGAATCTCGGAGTGGAAAAACCGTTCTGGCAGAGCATCGAACGGTATTGTACTCAAACGGCTGGAAACATCACCGTTTCCTGCGAGTGCCGGGGCATCGAGATCTATGCCGATCCCATGCTCGAAAATGTCTTTGCAAATCTCGTCGACAACTCGATGCGCCACGGGGGACATGTCACTCATATCGGCATCACGTGCCGTGACAAGCCGGAAGAGCTGTTAATCGTCTATGAGGATGACGGCACGGGCATTTCGGACGAGAACAAAGAAGAGATTTTTAAACGGGGATACGGACGAAACACGGGATTCGGTCTTTTCCTTGCACGGGAGATTCTCAGCCTCACGGGGATTGCCATCCGTGAAACCGGGAAAGCGGGCGCCGGTGCACGGTTCGAGATCACTGTGCCGAAAGGCGTCTATCGATACGGCGGACAATCGTAACGAGTGATCACCTGCCGGCGGAAGTACAATCCCGCTCCCACGCTGACACGGTCGAGGCGGGAGCGGTGCCATGAATCGCCGATTTTCGGCACCCGAATGGCAAAAACAACAATGTTCTTGTACTTTCAGGGTGAGATACAGGCATAAAAGAGGCGCGATTGGAATGGAAGACGATTTTTCCGGTCTGACGAAGCGGATGTACCTGGTCGTCTCCGGAAATATGTCGACACCGCTTTTTATCGGGGTCGTCCTCCTCTCCGTCCTGTTCGGCCTTGATGTCGCGACAACCACCATGGTTCTTTCCCTGGGCGGCATGGAAGGGAATGTGCTGATGAGCGGCATCGCGCAATTTCCGTTTCTCCATCTTCTTATCAAGGGGATCACCATGATCGCAATCACCCTTATTGTCCGCTGGGCGGACACCATTGTCCGGGGGATTGGCCTGTATCCCCTGTCGCTGGCCATCATCGTGTATGCCATCGCCGTCGCCAACAATGTCGGCGTTCTCCTGCTCCTTCGCGGATAAGCGTGTTTTCCGGCCCATTCCCGGCCGAAGGAAGGAAGAGATTATATCCTCATACTCCGATATCTGCGCTGCATCGTGATGCTGATGATAAAACCGGATAAATCCCGCATCATCGTCCGATCCGCAGGTGTACCACGCAATGAATGATTCCTGCCGAATTAGCCCCCCGGCCGTCTTCATAGGAGCAACCGGACACAGGGGAAGGGGTGTCTTTGCAGGGAAGGATTTCGATCCGGGTGACGAGATCGAGATATGCCCGGTCATCGTTCTCGACACTCCTGCCGAGCGCAGCCACATTGACCGCACGCGGCTCTATGATTATTATTTTGCCTGGGGAGAGGGAGAAGAGCGCACCGCAATCGCACTGGGATACGGGTCGCTGTACAACCATTCCTACCTTCCCAATGCCGATCATGCCCCGGACTGCGCCGCCGGGCTGATCCGGATTTTCGCATGCCGCCCGATCCGGAAGGGCGAGGAGATCACGATCAATTACACCGGATCTCCCGACAGCAGGGATCCCGTGTGGTTTGCCATCTCGGGAGAATCGTAAACGGGGGGCGGAATGAAGTTTCCTGAAAAAAAAAGAACGGGAAAGTGAGACGCCGGTTTCAGGAGAGAAGAACCCGGTCCATACCGTGGATGATGCCGTTTGATGCGGTGATATCGTGTTTGAATACCCGGGCATCCCCGATTAGCAGATCATTCCCCTCATCGTTACGTGCATAGCATCCTTGATCATCAACCCATACCTTCATTCCCCCCGGAATAACTATTTATGTCGCCGATCTCCTTCGGTACTCCACCCGGGAATCACCCGATCCTATCTTCACGATCCGGAAGGGCACGCATATGACAGAACAGAGTGGTCCTATCTTTTTTCATGTCGATATGGACAGTTTCTTCGCGTCCGTTGAGATACGTGAGCGCCCTCATCTTGCGGGCACACCGGTTGTGGTCGGCGCAGATCCGAAAGAAGGGCAGGGGCGCGGGGTGGTGAGCACATGTTCGTACGAAGCCCGTTCCTATGGTATCTGCTCGGGAATGCCGATATCGCAGGCGTATCGTCTCTGTCCGTACGCCACGTTTCTCCCTGTCCGCATGCAGCTGTACGCACGGGTATCGGAAACTATCATGGCACTCCTGAACAGGTATTCGCATGAGTGCTGGCAGGTATCCGTTGACGAAGCATATCTTGTCCCGGCCGGCGTGCACGATTACGAATCTGCCCTCCCGGTTGCCGAAAAAATTCAGCATGCTGTCACTGCCGCCGAAGGCATCACATGCTCGATCGGTATCGGCCCGAGCAGGGTTGTGGCAAAAATAGCGTCGGGATATCAGAAACCCGCCGGGGTGACGATCGTGACGCCCGGGGAGACGGCGCGGTTCCTTGCCCCGCTCCCGGTGGGAACGATACCCGGAATCGGGTGGAAAACGGCGGCAGAACTCCAGAAAGCCTGCATCGGGACAATCGGACAGCTTGCGGAGTATGATGTACAGCGGCTTATGGAATGGTTCGGGAGATCGGGCATCGCCATGCACGAACTGGCTCTCGGGCGCGACATCCGCCCTCCCGTGCAGGGCGGGCAGAAATCGATCGGCAGAGAAATTACATTCGCGGAAGACCTCGACGACAGAGAGCGGGTATGCACTGCGGCAACAGACCTTGCATGCATGCTGCACGGCCACCTCGCGATCCGCTCCCTCCGGTTTAAGACGGTGACGCTGAAAGTGCGTTTCGGTGACTTCCGGACAATTACCCGTGCGTTTTCATTCCCGCGTTTCACAGATGACCTGCGTGCCCTGCAGGAAGCGGTGCTGATGCTGCTTGATGCGATGCTTACCGGGCCGAAAGTCCGCCTTGTCGGCATCCGGCTCTCCGCACTCGACTGCGACGGATCCCGGCAGACCACCCTCGGGGATTTCTCTGACCCCCGGAAATAAAAGAAAAGTACATTAAACAGGGTCAAATAATCTTATACGTACTATCGGCTGTCCCGCGGGGCTGATAGGCCCTGTGCGTACATACCCGCGCACACGGCCGGCGGAGGCGCACATGCCAGTAAAAAAGATTCTGATTGTTGAAGACGAGATGGTATTCGCCATGGAGCTGAAGGAATCCCTGGAGCGGCTTGGCTACACCATCGCGGGCGTGGCACGGCGTGGTGCCGAAGGAGTCCGCCTCGCACGGGAGACATGGCCGGATCTGATTCTCATGGATATCCGCCTTCAGGGATCGATGGACGGCATCGAAGCGGCAGAAAAAATTAATTCTCTCTATACCATTCCGATCATCTTTCTCACGGCATACTCCGACGACGCGACCGTTTCACGGGTGATCAGGACCGAACAGTACGGCTTTCTCACAAAGCCCTTCAACGACCGGGAACTCTATTCAAATATCGAGATGGCGATCTCCCGCCACCGGACCCGGAAAAAATCACATGTCGATGCGACGATAATCGATTCCATGATCTCCCTCGTTTCGGATCCCATCTTCACGACCGGGATGTCGGGGCATGTCACCCGCATGAACGCCGCGGCCGAGGTGCTGACCGGGTATACGCAGGAGGAGATGATCGGCAACGTGCTCTGGGAGATGATGGACATCCGTTCCGGTGCGATCACAGACCTGGTGCATGATATTCAGAACAACCGGAATATGGCGCTCCCCATCATCCACTGGCCCGACCGAATCGTCATCTCCACAAAATATCGCGACGAGAAGGCCACGGCAATCAATGTCGGTTTTATCAGGGACCCGGACAGTACGACCATCCGGGAACTTATATTCGTCTTTTCCCCGCCGGACTCACCCGTGCCGGACGCGATGGGCGGATAGGGCATACGATCAGGGGAGGGGCTCTTTCCCCATCTCCCGAAGTTCAGCGAGATACCGCTCTCTTCGGGTACTGTAGGGGCCCGTATCACTCCCGATCGGCAGGTATTCCCATACGTTCCATCCCCTCCCCGCCAGATCCTCCTTGGTCTGATCCGCAAGTCCCATCAGAAATCCGAGGTGGATATGATGGCGTTCATCCTGCAGTGACTCTGCCATCCATCCGATAATCTCCGGATCCTGAGTCCCTACCGCAAACGCCGTCGATCCGTCCTGTGCCCGGATGATGCAGCGCTTCAGCCTGTCCCGGATCTCCTCGTACCCGTCAATGTCGCCACGATATGCGCCCTTGACCAGCCGTACGCGAACTCCGTCTTTCTGCAGCCGGGACAGATCAGCGATTGTCCTGTCGAGATATGCCTGGATCGTCACAGTAACGGGATATCCCTGTTTTCGACAGAACCGGGCCGTCTGAAGAGTGAACGGCACCATTCCTGCTCCTTCCATGTCAATCTCGAACCCGATATTCCGGCTCGCGGCTTCACTGATAAGTGTCAGGACGTGCTCCCTGCAGAGATCACGGTCGATGAGCGCCCCGAGTTCCGAGAGCTTCACGGATACCGCAGCCTGCAGTCCGAACCGGTCGATAGTGCGGAAGAGGGCGATATTCTTTTCGAGGGCTGCAAACGTTGCGGATTCGTCGGCTGCGTATTCTCCGAGCATATGCAGGATACAGCGGATACTCTGCTCGTTTCGTGACCGGCACCACACAACCGCCCGTGTAAGATCCGAGAGCGTCCACCGTATATCCCGGGAAGCCACGAAGGTGTCTTACGACCATATCCTTAAAAGGATATCCCTTCGACGGATCCGATGATGTACTCGTCACGGGTGATTTCGCAGGGGACAAACGCACCCTTGTGGAACACCAGAACCTCGATCCTCTTCCCGGCGAGAAAGCCCCTCATGGCAAGATCATACGTTCGCCTGATATGGCGAAGCCCTTCCTGAGCGAACCGTTCCCGGGCGATTTCGTAAAAGGCAAGCTCCTGGAGGAGGACCGCCTCCTCATACGCGCGGGTATCGCGGGCGATCTCCCGGCACTGCTCGTCGGAGAGAGGCATATGATAATCACCGTGAAGATCGAGCCCGCTGATCTGCCGCCAGTCCGAGACTCCCCGGACGTCCGGCTGCCGCTGCAGCATATACGGGTACACGCGGCAGATGGCCGGCCGCGACGCATAGATCCGGCAGCGGTTTTCGTGCAAAAAGACGCAGGACCCGTCGGGGTGCATCTTCAGCGAATATCCCGAAACGTAGAAGCGGCCGTGCTGATCGCAGAGCTCGAAATAGGGGGCCGGTACCAGTGCATCGGGGCGCATCCGGAAAATCCGCTCTGCATCGTCGGAGAGGAGGAAGACGTGATCGTTCATCTCCCGTGTACAGCACCGTCCGCAGCAGGTGCAGGAAAAGCCGATCTCGCGTATGATTTCCTCGAACGTTTCGTCCGGGTAGGCCCTGAGATCGGCAAGATCCTGCCGGAGACGCTCGATCGTCCGGGAAAAATGCCGTCCGGACATCGGTCACCTCCCCTTCGCCGGGTGAGACGCCCTCACGACCGGGGCCTCCTGAGGAGCCACGCGACGATCTCCGAGCTGAGTTTCGCGCCGAACGTCGGTTCGATGGACTCGAGCCATAAAAAGAATCCTTTCATCCGGTGGTTCCTGCGGCTTTCGAAGCGGAATCCACCCGAACGGTCGGGAATCATCTTCAGGTATTCCGCCTCCTTCTTCAGCCGGAGATAGACGATGGGCTGAAGTTCGGGGAGATCCACTGCGATCACCACTTTTGCGAATTCGGATTCCATATCCTCGCACGTCAGCGTGCGCCCCTTGATCTGGAACGTCACCTCCCTGCAGAGAGTCCTGAGCGCCGAGGGAAAAGGCGCCCCGAAAAGGACTTTTTTGACGAGAGGGGGGAGATCAGTGCATGCACCCTCGCCCGATGCGCCCTTCCGGATGGCATCGAGAAGCCTCTCGCGGTGAAGATCGTGCAGTGCCTTGTAGTCATAAGGACGGCGCGGCTGGATTTCAGGCAGTGACCGGAGTTTTTTGTGGCGGATGGGCTTTCTCGGATTTCCCCGGATATCCCGCATCATGAGGAGACGTTTCAGTTCCTCGCACGTGCGTGTCACGACAAGCACGCTGTCCGGCTCTTTGATGACCCGCTGGACAATCGAGGAGCGGGAGATGTCAACCGAGGAAAACAGGATGAAGGGTACGTGAACCTGGCCGAAAAGGTAGCCGAGAAGCCGTTTTTTATAATGGACCTCGTCCTCGAGCGCCCGCAGGTCGGAGGGTGACGTCACGATCTCGGCAAACGCAACGAGCCCGTTGTGATCCATGAGCAGCATATCCACCTCGGCAATATCCTGCCCGTTCCCCCGGATTTTAATATCCCCGCGATTCGAATAAAAGAGTCCGTTCTGGCCGAGCTGGACGTCAAGGGGAGGAAACGGCGCATCCGCACCCTTGCGGACAATCGCCTGGATAAAATCCGATTTGACCGAGAGATCGAGCATGATTTCGTATATGAGCGCTTCGTACCAGCGCCCCTCGGCCGCACGCATCTGGGAGATATCGCTGGAAAACAGGATGCGCTTTTCAAGTTTTTTGAGGTGGCGGATTGCCCGGCGTGCGAGTTCCTTTGAGGGTTCGGCAGTGGCGAAGTTTGCCCCGATCCAGTTTATCATATTCATGGAAACGCTCTCATTAAAATATTCGGACGTATATTCCAGTGCAGAACCGCCCTCCGGATCCGGGAACAATGCCTCTGCCCTATCATATCTGTTATTCCAGCACCAGGATTCTTCGTGTCAGGCTTTTATGCACCCGTTGTTCATAGTGGCCGGCACAACGAAAATGCCGGAGCGCATGCTCCCTGATGTCGCGGTGGGTGACGACGACCGCCTTCCGTCCGGGACGCAGGATGCGGCGCATCTCCCCGAGTGATTCGTCGTACAGGTTTTCAATGCTCTCTCCCCTGATGCAGACAGACTGGCCGTAAGGGAGATCGGTGACAATCGCATCCATGCTCCGATTCCGGAGAGGCAGGTCGGTCGCATCAGCCCGCATGAGCTCGGCATCAGGCAGATTCGCCCGGCACCCTCCGAGCATGGCGGGATCCATGTCACTGCCGAATACGGACATTCCGAGAAGATCGCCCTCGAGCAGCACACCGCCCGTGCCGCAGAAAGGATCACAGAGCCGGTCGCCGGCCGCCGTGCCTGCGAGGTTCACAAGAGCACGGGCAAGAATCGGCATCATGACACCCGGGTGGAAAAACCGACGGCGCATAGGATTTCGGTAGGCATAGCTTCCCCGCCCGGTCCGGAAGAGTACCTTCCCGAGGAAACAGCGGTCGCCGGCGCAGACGGCCCGGTATTCGACGACGGGCGAATCGAGTGAGACGGGCCCGGAGATCAGGGATCCCATAAGCCGTTCCATGTCGAGCTGCGATTCCCGCATCGTCGTGTCATGCATCTTTTTCACGCGGGCAGCAAACGGGGTGTCCGATTCAAGGCCGAGATCTCTGAGCAGGGCTGCACATGCCTCGCGTGTCGCCGCGCATTCCCCGAGATATTCCATGACGACATGGGAGAGGGAAAGCCGCCGGGCATCCTCCGGATTCGCGCATTCTGCTACGGCTACCTGTGTATTACGTGCAAGCACGCTTCCGACGCACGCCAGTTCGGCGGCAGGAAGATCCGGGTGCTCGCCCGATAGCTCAAAGAGCAGCCTCATCGCATATATATTGAACAGGATTGCTGAAATAGGTGCGCCATGAATCCCATACCCGGCCGGAGCGGCATTCTGACCATGCCCTCTTTTTATCACCCGGCGTTCGAAGACGCCTACCGTTTCATCATCAACGGGTACCGCGTACCGGAGCATGAGATATGCATTTTTCTCCCGTGTTCGATGAAAAAGCCCTTCAGCACGAGCCCCAGCCACCGCATATTCGATGCGGTCATCGCGTCCCGTCTGCCGCCCGGTGCGGCGCACCGTGTCGTCTTCGGCACCTGCGGCGTCGTTCCCCGTGAACTGGAACGGATGTTTCCGTTTACCCATTACCGGTACATGCTCGGGAAATGTACCGACGAACGGATAAAACGCGATTTTTATCGCATCGAGACACCGCGGCTCGCCGGGTATCTCAGAAAGACCCGCGAGACATACCGCCATCGCGTCGCGTACTGCCTCGGCGGATTTCGGAAAGCGATGATCAGCGCTTCGGAGGAGACCGGCATCCCGGTGCGGATCCTTCCCACCGACGCGAGCATCAGGAGACAGCAGCGGAGCGATCTCGCGTTTGCCGACGGAAGCCTTCATATGGAGGCATACCTTGAGGAATTCGGCAAAGCACTGGCTGCACTCGCTTCTTCTGAAAAATAGAAAATCAGGTGACCGATTCCTTGACCCGGTCGACAACTTCCTGGAAAAATCCTTTGCTGTGGGGGGGAACCGGATGTCCCTCCGATGCAAGGAGCGCTTCATACAGTTTACGCTGCTCTTCCGAGAGTTTTTTCGGGATGGTGACGCGGATCCGGACAAGCAGATCACCCGGCCGCCCTCGGCGCCTGACTCCTTCTCCGGCAATTTTCAGAGCCGTATTCTGCTGAACACCGGGCGGTATCTTCAAATCCACATGCCTTCCGTCGATTGTCAGAATCTCGACGTGAGAACCGAGAACCGCCTGGGCGGGAGAGATGGTGACCGCTGTCTCCAGATTGTCGCCGACCCGGGTGAAGCGTTCGTGAGGCGAGACGTGGACTTCGATGAACAGGTCGCCGCCCGGAGCGCCCGGTTCGCCCGCCTCGCCGTACCCCTCCATGCGCAGCCGCATTCCCGAATCGATGCCTGCCGGAATGTTCACGCTCACGGTTCTCCGAACCCGGCTTGTCCCGGCTCCGTTGCAGGTGTCACACCGCTCCTCCGGCACCTTCCCCCTGCCTCCGCACTCGCTGCATGTCGACATGCGCACGAACTGGCCGAAGGGGGTCTGGCTCATCCGGCGTTCCTGGCCGGAACCGCCGCACCGCGGACAGGTCCGGGTCTTGCGTGTCGTGCTGCCGGTGCCGTCGCAGGCGGGGCAGGGTTCCGTATGAAGCACGTCGATATCGCGCTCGGTGCCGAAAACAGCATCCTGAAGCGTAATCTGCACACGCATGAGCAGGTCGGCGCCCCGCTGGGGGCCGCGCTGCCGGCTGCCGCCGAAAAACGTATCAAATATGTCCCCGAATCCGGAGAAATCGGCATTGAACCCGCCGCCTCCGAACCCGCCCGCCCCGGAATAGGATCCCTTTGAGGCATTCGTGAACATATCGTGTCCGAGCCGGTCGTACTGGGCGCGTTTCTGGGGATCGGAGAGCACATCGTAGGCCTCGTTGATCTCCTTGAATTTATCCTCGCACCCTTCCTCGCTACAGACATCGGGATGATATTTCTTCGTCAGGGTGCGGTACGCTTTTTTTATCTCCTTTTCGTTCGCGTTTTTCGGAACATTGAGGATATCGTAGTAGTTTTTCGCACCCATCCCGTCACACTCACTCGTCTTTGACTTCGTAATCGGCGTCTACGACGGTGTCGTCCGTCGCCGTGCCTTCCTGCCCGGGCGCCTGCTGCGCCTGCTGTTCGGCCTGCGCCTGCTGGTATATCTTCGTGGTGGCAGCAAAGACCCCTTCGGTCAGGGCTTCCATCTCTTTTTTAATCGTTTCCGAATCGTCGCCCTCGAGGGCCTTTTTGACCGATTCGATGCCCTTTTCGATGGTCTCGATCTCCGCGGCGTCGATCTTGTCCCGGTTCTCCTTCAGGAGCTTCTCGGCAGTGAAGATCGCGGTGTCGGCGTTGTTCCTGAGTTCAATCTCCTCGCGATTCTTCCGGTCCTCCTCCTCAAACTGCTTCGCCTTGTTGACCATGTCGTTGATCTCGTCCTCGGAAAGCCGCCGGTCGCCCTTGATCGTGATCGCCTGCTCGTTTCCGGTGCCGATATCCTTCGCCGAGACCTGGATGATTCCGTTCGCGTCGATATCAAATGTCACTTCAATCTGCGGAATACCGCGTGGTGCGGGCGGGATGCCGGGAAGCTGGAACTTTCCGAGGGTGAAATTGTCCTTCGCGAGGGCACGCTCCCCCTGAACCACGTGTATCTCCACACTGGTCTGGTTGTCGGCAGCCGTGGAAAAGATCTGGCTTTTTCGTGTCGGAATCGTCGTATTCCGTTCGATGAGTTTGGTCGCGATGCCCCCGAGCGTCTCGATGCTGAGCGTGAGGGGGGTGACGTCGAGAAGGACAACATCTTTCGCCTCGCCGGTGAGGACACCGGCCTGGATTGCGGCGCCGATCGCGACACACTCGTCGGGGTTGATCCCCTGATCAGGGTCCTTTTTGACGATTGCCTTCACTCTCTCCTGAACCAGGGGAACGCGGATGGAACCGCCCACCAGCAGCACGTGATCGATATCGGCAGCTGAGACCTTCGCATCCGACATCGCCTGCTTGACGGGGCCGATTGTCCTCTCCACGAGGTCCCCGATGAGCTGCTCGAATTTCGCCCGTGAAAGATCCATGTCAAGGAACTTCGGGCCGCTGGAGTCGGTCGTGATATACGGAAGATTAATCGTCGTTTTCTGGAGAGTCGAAAGCTCCATCTTGGCGCTCTCCGCCGCGTCCTTGAGACGCTGCATCGCGATGAGATCCTTCCGGAGATCGATGCCTTCCTTCTTCCTGAATTCATCGACCATCCAGTCGACGACGCGCTGGTCGAAGTCGTCGCCTCCGAGGTGGTTGTCGCCGGCCGTCGCCTGTACCTCGAATACCCCGTCGCCGAGCGTGAGGATGGAGACATCGAAGGTCCCGCCGCCGAGATCGTAGACGAGAACCGTGGCGTCCTCTTCCTTGTTGATCCCGTAGGCGAGGGCGCTCGCGGTCGGTTCGTTGATGATCCGCAGCACTTCGAGACCGGCGATCTGCCCGGCCTCCTTTGTCGCCTGCCGCTGGGCGTCGTTGAAGTAGGCCGGAACAGTGATGACCGCCTTCGTGATCTTCTCCCCGAGATATTTCTCCGCGTCCAGTTTCATTTTCTGCAGGATCATCGCGGAAATTTCCTGCGGAGTATAGGATTTATCACCGATGGCGACCTTTTTGCTCGTCCCCATATCCCTTTTTATCGAGCTGATAGTACGGGACGGGTTTGTTATGGCCTGGCGCCGGGCCACACTGCCGACAAGGCGTTCTCCGTCCTTTGAGAATGCAACGACGGACGGGGTCGTTCGACCTCCCTCTCCGTTTGCGATGACGACCGGCCGGCCGCCTTCCATGATCGCCATGCACGAGTTCGTGGTTCCCAAGTCAATTCCAAGCACTTTCTCTGATGCCATTATTTAGTCCTCCTTTTTCTTGCCCTGTGAAACAGCTACTTTTGCACATCTGATTACTTTTTCATTCATCCGGTATCCATGAAAAATATCATCGATTACAATGCCTTCATCGACGTCGCAGGGTACATAGGCAATTGCCTCCTGCGATTCAGGATCAAATGGCCTGTCAATACACTCGATGGGCTCGATGCCCCGTTTCTGCAGTGTTGACACCATGAATTTGTGAATCTGTTCGAGACCTTCACGGAGCCGTGCGTCGTCGGAGGCGAGCGCGCGTTCCAGATTATCAACGATCTCCAGAATCTCCACGGCAAACTGCTCTATTGCATAGGATATTCTGGTTTCCGTTTCCCGGGCGGTACGCTTCTTGAAATTTTCGAAATCCGCTGCAAGACGCAGATACCGATTGTTCAGTTCGTCATACGACTGCCGGAGCTCGTCGAGTTCTGATACGGTCTTTTCCTCCGCCGGCACTTCGCCGGATGCTTCCTCTCGGGAAGCGGCCGTATTTGTAGGGTTTTTCTGCTCCGTTTCTTCCTCCATAGGATTCACCCCGGGGAGATACCCCTTTCCGGGCCTCTATATTTTATGGAATGTAGTTCTATATATATTTTTTCAACATACGGTGAAAACAAAACCCGATTTGGATTTAAATTTACATTATAGTCGCAATATTGAGCTAAATTACTATTTTATAGGCTTTCGGTTCACAAACGGCATCATATACGTCATATTACCGGTTTTTCCACGGCATGGGAGTGCCGCTTCCGGGAAACGTGCGCTTCTTCTTTCCGAAGATGCCGCGCTTCTGAGTCTTCAACCGGGTACGGTACCGCCTCAAAGGATTTCCTTATTGCCTGCAGCGATATAGTATTCTCCTGAAATGCGCGAACCGGCCGTCAAAAAAATCCTCTACTGGTGCGATACGTGCAACGTTCCCCTCATCGGGCGCAGTTGTGCCTGCGGGTCGGAAAGCAGGGAGATCAGGCTGCTCCAGCCCTACGATGTGCGGCCGGCACTGGCTGCGGACAGGGAGCTCATCCGGAGGCTTGTTCACGAACGTTTCGGTGACATTCCCCTGCCGCGTATCATGCTCCTGAACAAGACAGGCGGGCTTGATCGCGCCGATAACGTGATTATACATGGCGAACGGTTCGGTTTGCTCTCCTTTGATCCCGTCGGGAGGATGTTTCACCTTGATATCGCGGCCGGGGCGCTGCCGTACGTCATCGCCCATGCGACGAGGGGCATCGTCGATCTCGGCATCACCGGCGATCAGCGGCGTATCGGCGGAAAACGGTTCCGCCTCGAAACACCGGTGCCTGACGGAACGGTTATCGTGCGCTATAAGAACCGCTTCGGGACCGGGACTGTCCGGGACGGGCATGTCAGGGTGAAGGAGATTGTGCAGGTTGAACCCCGGACGCGCCCGGATCCCGGCTGGGATATGGCGATAGAGCGAAACCGCTATCACCTGAAAAATCTCGAGCGCAACGCCATCCGCACGATTAAAAAACACATGACCGACCGGCCCGTAACGAACGTCTCGTTCTCCGGCGGCAAGGACAGCACCGCCGTCCTTCACCTCGCCCGGAAAGCCGGAGTGACGCAGGCATTTTTTATCGACACCGGAATCGAGTTTCCCGAAACGGTCGATTTTGTGGCGTCGCAGGGTGTTGATATTATCAGGAAGGCGGGCGATTTCTGGCAGGCCGTGGAAAAGGCCGGCCCGCCGGGGAAGGACCACCGGTGGTGCTGCAAGCTCTTGAAGCTCCATCCTCTGAAGATCTACCTCTCCGGCATCGGCCCGTGCGTCACCGTACAGGGCAACCGCTGGTACGAATCGTGGAACCGTGCAGACCTTGATGAAACAAGCCAGAATCCGGCAAACCCGCTTCAGTTGAATATCTCTCCGATCCGGAACTGGCGGGCGCTCGAGGTATTCCTTTATATCTGGTGGCAGGAGCTTCCGATTAATCCGCTCTACGAGAAGGGGCTCGAACGAATCGGCTGCTACCTCTGCCCTGCGGTGCTCGAAAGCGAGTACGAGATGATCTGGATCCTTCACCCGGAATTCGCACGCCGCTGGGATGAGTTCCTCGAGCGCTGGGCCGCAAAAAAGGGACTGCCCGATGCGTACTGTGCGTGGGGGCTCTGGCGGTGGCGGGCGCTGCCGCCGAAGATGCGCGAATTGTGCCGGGAAAAAGGGATTTTCGTGAACGAGGATTATTCCCTCCGTACCGAGCCTGTGCCGGAACGGGAGACCGCTTCCGGGACCGCCCCGGAACAGGCGCCGGAGCCGTCCCGGCAGGTCGAAGATACCACAGCGTTCGCTCCGGAAAATGTGCGAAAGGACTTCCCCATCCTCGGCGACGTGATCTATCTCGACAATGCCGCGACGAGTTTTTCGCCCGAACCGGTCGTTTTGGCATATGTCGAGTTCGAGCACCGGTACCGGGCCAATGTCGGACGGGGAGTCCACCGGTTCACCCGGATCGCTTCGCAGCGCTACTGGCACGCCCATGAAAAAGTGGCGGAATTCATCGGCGGAGAGAACGGCGTCACCGTCTTTACAAAAAACACCACCGAGGCGATCAACATGGTTGCCGGCGGTCTCGCGTGGAATGCCGGCGACCGTGTGGTTACCACGATCCTCGAACACCATTCCAACCTGCTCCCATGGCGTGCACTGTCCCGGCAGGGTGTCGGCCTTGAGGTCATCGGCCTGGGAGACGGCTTCTCCCCCGACCTTGCCATGCTGGAAGCGGCCCTCGCACAACCCGTCCGCCTCGTGACCGTGACCCATGCCTCCAACGCTCTCGGGGTGATCACTCCCGTTCCCGAGATCGCCCGCATCTGCCATGACCACGGGGCGCTCCTGCTCGTCGATGCGGCGCAGTCGCTCCCGCATATGCCGGTGGACGTGAAAAAGCTCGGCTGCGACTTCCTCTGTGCATCGGGCCACAAGATGCTCGGACCTACCGGGACAGGCATCCTCTGGATGCGGGAGCCGGTGCTCGAACCCGTCATTCTGGGCGGTGGAATGGTCGAAACCGTCACGGCTGACGGGTATACGGCAGTGGAGGGCTACGGGAAGTACGAGGCGGGCACGCCCAACATCGCGGGAGGGATCGGGCTCGGTGCCGCGGCGGATTACCTCCGCGGAATCGGCATGGACGCCGTACGGCGGCACGAAGAGCGCCTTGCGACCCGGCTCATCAACGGACTGAAGGCACTGGACAGGGTTACCGTCTATGCCCCGGACCGACCGGAATCGCGTATAGGCGTCGTCTCATTCACGCTCGACGGCCTCCACCCGCATGAGATTGCCCGGATGCTCGATGAGAATGCGGACATTCTCGTACGGTCGGGGTTCCACTGCTGCCAGCCGCTCATGGACTACCTCTCCCTCCACGACGGAACGGTGCGTGCCAGTTGTGCGCTGTATACCACGGATGATGAGATCGATCTGCTCATCGCCGCTGTCGGCGAGAGCTCCCGCGGGATCTGACCGATCCCCCGGTCATTCGGGCGAAGGCGTACTGCCATTGAGACGTTCCGGATTCGCGTACACTGCCATCCCGCCCCCGGAAACGCACCCGATGACGCACAGGCCGGTTTTCCGGGCGATATCGGCCGCAAGGGTAGTGGCGTCAGCCCTCGAAGCAATCACGGGAATCCGTGCGGCAAGGCATTTTCGCACCATTTCCGACGAGATAACTCCCGAACAGAGGGCACAGGTCGTTTCAAAGTCGACACCGCTCAGGACTCCGTGCCCGATCACCCGGTCAAGGGCGTTATGCCGCCCGATGTCCTCCGCCCGCGTGACGATCCCGCCGGCATCGGCGAGTGCCGCCGTGTGGATCCGGCCTGTCGCCCGAGGTATCGCCTCTTCCATAAAACCAGTGACTGCCGCAGCAGACAGGGAAAAACCCGGGGGGATTATGGGCAGTTTCGCCGTGTCGATATAGGACGTGCTTCCCCCGCAGCCGGAGAGAACGGTCTTTTTGGCACCGGCGGTTCTGAACGGGTTTGTCGTCAGCACGCTGATCCGGTTTGTTTCTTCACGGATCGATTCGATCTCGCCGGCGCCGGCGATGATCTGCTCGGTAAAGAGGTACCCGGCCGCGAACTCGCGAAGCCCGCCCGGGCTTACCGTCGCGGTCATCGTATGCCTTCCGTTGACGAAGAGGGCGAGCACCATCTCTTCCGCGGCATTGCATTCCGATGGTTTCCGGCGGCTGCCGTCGATGCGGATACAGGGTATTTTCCGGAACATAGGGCCTCTCACGCGGGTCTCGGGCGATTCGTGCACATGCCGCGTCCCCCCGGTGCGGTGCGGCATGTCCGGATTTCCCCGGAGGGCGAACCCCGGGCGGTATCCGGATGAATGCGTGTATACGTGATTGGCGTGGCAAATATAATAGTAGATCCGCGTGCATATCTGAGGCTATGAAAAGGGCACTCCTCTCTGTGTGGGATAAGACGGGGATAACCGGTCTGGCAGCGACCCTCCGTGATCACGGCGTTTCGATTCTCAGCTCAGGAGGAACCGGAACTCTCCTCCGCGAGGAGAAAATCGACTATACCGAAGTGTCCGCATATACCGGCTCGCCGGAGATGATGGACGGGCGCGTCAAGACCCTGCACCCGAAGATCCATGGCGGCCTGCTCGGGCGCCGCGGCATTGACGATGCGGTCATGCAGGCGCACGGCATCGAGGGTATCGATCTGCTGGTCGTGAACCTCTATCCGTTCGAATCGATGGCGGCACGGGGCCTGCCCCTCGCAGAGCTGGTCGAATACATCGATATCGGCGGCCCTGCAATGATCCGGGCAGCCGCGAAGAACTACTCCGATGTGGCGGTCGTCGTGGATCCGGCCGATTACGGGATTGTCGGGGACGCCCTCGGACGCGGAGGCTTCACCCCGGAGGAGCGGCTGCAGCTCGCCCGGAAGGCATTTGCGAGAACGGCTGCATATGACGCTGCGATCAGCAATTACCTTCACGGCATCGACACACCGTTTCCCGACGTCCTGACGGTCCAGTTCGAAAACGGCCGGGTGCTGCGGTACGGCGAGAATCCGCACCAGCAGGCGGCCGTGTACGGCACGGCGGGCATCGCCGCCCAGGTACCGCTGCAGGGCAAGCAGATGTCCTACAATAACTACCTCGATGTGCACGCCGCCGTGGGGCTCGTCCGCGAATTCGAAGACCCCGCCGCCGTCATCGTCAAGCACAACAATCCCTGCGGTGTCGCCCTCGGAGAGACGCCCCATGCCGCGTATGTCGCCGCCCGCGAGGTGGATCCGGTATCCGCCTACGGATCGGTCGTGGCACTGAACCGCCCCGTGGATACGGCGGTAGCGGAGGAACTCTGCTCGACCTTTGTCGAGGTCATCGTCGCCCCGTCGTTTTCCGACGCGGCACGCACCGCCATGCGAAAAAAAGAGGCCATGCGGGTGCTGGAGCTTCCCCCCGTGGCAGGGGGCGATGCGATCCGGACAATCGACGGCGGTGCACTGGTCCAGCGGATTCCGCCCTACCAGGAGCAGTGGCAGGTTGTCAGCGAGCGCGAACCGGAGGCTGCCGAACTCCGGGCGATGCAGCTTGCATGGAAGGTCTGCAAGCATACGAAAAGCAACACGATCATCTTTGCAAATGAAACGGCAACCCTGGGTATCGGTGCCGGGCAGATGAGCCGCGTGGATGCCGCGAAGATCGCCATCCGGAAGGCATCCGGATCCCTGAAAGGATCCGCCGTTGCGTCGGATGCATTTCTCCCGTTCCCGGACACTCTTGAAGTCGCTGCCGAAGCGGGTGCGACGGCCCTCGTCCAGCCGGGCGGCTCCATCCGTGACGCCGAAGTGATTGCCGCCGCGAACCGGCTCGACGTGGCGATGATATTTACCGGGATCCGGTATTTCCGGCATTAGTGCCTGCTCCGGTCTGCATGGATATAATTGAAACGCTGAGGGAATCGCTCCTGTATACACGGGAAGCTCTCTGGGAACAGTGGGAGCGATGGATCCTGCTCACCATCGCTTCGATTGTTTTTCCGGTTTTCACCGGCTATACTCTTGAAATCTACCGGGGGGCTGACCCGGCTCCCGATATCAGGGGATGGCCCCGCCTCTTCCTCGACGGCATCAGAGTGCTTGTCATCACGATCGCGTACTCGCTCCCGGTTGTGCTCTTCGCAGCGGTGCTGGGCGTGCTGATCTGGCCCTCCGCCGCATCCGCCGTCGCATCCCTCGATCCGCAGGCAATCGCAGGGGCGGTTGCCATAACGGGATCGGGGCTGATTCTTGTCCTTCTTCTCGTCCTCGCCATCTGGCTGGTTCTGACGCTCGCGGTGGTACGGTTTGCCCGGACACGGCGCATAAGGGATGCATTTCAGATTGGTGCCATCCTCGGCCATATCGGCCGGATTGGCTGGCGGGAGTATCTTATCGCACTCACCGTTCTCTGGTTCGCATCACTGGTCTGGTTCGGCATCTCCGTCTGGGTCAGCGGCGTGCCGGTGATCGGCTGGATCGCCGGATTTCTGCTCATGCCGGCCTGGGGCATTTTTTCCGCACGGTTTGTCACCCGGGTCTACGAATCAGGAGAATGACGTGCGGGTGCGCTCATGCTCCTCCGTTCGGGTATAGCCAACGAAAACGGTTGGTAATATCGAAAATAACTTCATTTTGCCGCTTTTTATGGATAAACTTTAAATACAAATATGTCTACGGATGTATATTCATAATTAAGGTGATTTGAATGGAAATCGGAGCAATGTTAAGTGATTCCCTTGAGTATACGAAAGAAGGGCTCATGGATAAATGGGTGAAGTGGATCCTCCTCATCATCAGCGTGATCATATTTCCCCTGATCCTCGGCTATATGCTGAAGGTACTGAAAGGAACGACACCCGCCCCGGAGATTGACGACTGGGTCGGGATGTTCATCGACGGGATCAAAGTAATCATAGTGGAATTCATCTACATGATTCCGGTCATGATCGTCATGTTCCTCGTTGCCGGCGGATCAGTACTCGGCATGGCATCGCAGGATCCGGGTGTCGCGATGGCAGCGATGGGAGCGGCAGGGCTCGGGTTCCTTGTCGCCGCTGTTCTGGCGCTCATTATCAGCCTCATTGCAGTCATCGGACTTGTGCGGCTCGCCCGTACCGACAGCATCGGCGAGGCATTCAACTTCAGCGCGATCCTCGATACCATCGGACAGATCGGCTGGGTCACCTACATCATCGCACTTATCGTGCTCTACATCGTCCTTGCGGTAATCTCCTTTATCCTCGGCCTCATTCCCGTCATCGGCTGGCTGCTCATATTCATCCTCTACCCGGCCTTCTACATCTTCGGTTCGCGATACATCTCCCTGCTGTACGACAGTGCCGGCACGGCATAACCCTCTTTTTTTATCGAAACCGTTCAGGGATTGCGGTCCCCGCCATGCAATCCGCCCGGACATATCGGGAACGGGCCTCCCTCCCGTCGGCAAAATATAAATATGCCGGCCCCGGAATAGTAATGGGTGACAAATCCTATGAGGGATTGCTTTATTATCCGATAAGCTACGTTTTTTTGACACCACCCTTCGGGATGGTGAACAGACGCCGGGCGTCTCCCTGACACCCGCGGAAAAATTAGAGATTGCCGCCGCCCTTTCAGATATCGGCGTGCATGTCGTCGAGGCCGGTTCAGCCGCCGCATCCGACGGTGAACGCGAGGCGATACGCCTGATCGCGGACGCCGGACTTTCCGCAGAATGCTGCACCTATGTCCGGGCACTCCATCATGATATCGATCTTGCAGCGGATGCCGGGGCGGATTCCATCCATCTCGTCGTGCCGGTCAGCGACCTGCACATACAGAGGAAAATGCGTAAGAGCCGCGAGGAGATTCTCGCCATGGCTCTCGATGCGGTCGGGTATGCCAAGGAACGCGGCCTTATCGTCGAACTGAGCGGAGAAGATTCATCGCGTGCGGACCAGGCGTTCCTCTTCGATATCTTTTCGCAGGGAATTTCGCATGGTGCCGACCGGCTCTGCTTCTGCGACACGGTCGGGCTTTTAACGCCGGAGCGGATCGCCGGGATCATTCCGCCGCTCTGCATCGCACCGCTCAGCATCCACTGCCATGACGACCTCGGCTTTGCCCTGGCAAACACCATGGCCGCCCTCAAAGCCGGGGCTTCCTGTGCTCACGTCACCGTAAACGGTCTGGGCGAACGTGCGGGAAACACGGCGCTCGAGGAGCTGGTGATGTCCCTTGAGATCCTCTACGATGTCCGGACAGGTATCAAAACCCAGGAAATCTACCACCTTGCGGCGATGGTTTCAAGGATTACCGGAGTCGAACTGCCGACCAACAAACCGATTGTCGGCGCCATGTCGTTCACCCACGAAAGCGGCATCCACGCCCACGGCGTCCTGAAGGATGCACGGACATATGAGCCGATTCCTCCTGAAATGGTGGGAAGACGGAGAAGAATCGTGCTCGGAAAGCACTCGGGTTCGGCATCGGTCGAAGCGGCACTTCAGGAAATGGGGTATACCTTCGATGCCTCGCAGCTGCAGGAGATGGTGCGGCGAATTAAGAAGATGGGCGATGAGGGGCATCGCATCACCGATGCCGACCTGATGGCCATCGCCGACGCGGTCCTGATGCTCGAATGCAAACCGGTCCTTTCGATGCGGCAGTTCACCGTCGTGAGCGGCAGCAATGTCGTTCCCACCGCCTCGGTCACGCTTCTCGTGCACGGCAAGGAAGTGACGGGCGCATCGACCGGGACGGGTCCGGTGGACGCCTCGCTCATGGCACTCCAGAAATCGGTCGCCGAAGTCGGGGACATCCGGCTTGAGGACTATCATGTCGATGCCATCACCGGCGGAACGGATGCCATGGTCGATGTAACAGTTAAATTGAGGAAAGACGGAAAGATACTTACCTCGCGCGGTGCGCGAACGGACATTATCGCCGCAAGTGTTGAGGCGGTTATCGCCGGAATGAACAGATTACTGAGGGAAGACAATGAAAACCGGAGCAAGGATACTGATTGAAAGTCTGCAGCGGGAAGGGGTGAATACCATTTTCGGATACCCCGGGGGGTCGGTACTCCCCATTTACGATGAACTTTACGACTCGTCAATTCAGCATATCCTTGTACGCCACGAGCAGGCCGCCGTCCACGCAGCCGACGGATTTGCCCGGGCAAGCGGGAAGACCGGTGTCTGCCTCGCGACCTCCGGCCCGGGTGCGTGCAACCTGGTGACAGGACTTGCAACGGCATACATGGACTCCATCCCGATCGTTGCCATCACCGGGCAGGTGCCCACGTCGATGCTGGGGAACGATGCCTTTCAGGAGTCGGACATCACGGGCATCACGATACCGGTCACGAAACACAATTACCTTGTCAAGGACGTGTCCGAGATCTCACGCGTCGTGAAGGAGGCGTTCTACATCGCAGGCACCGGACGAAAAGGGCCGGTGCTCATCGATCTCCCGAAGGATGTGAATACAAGCCAGCTGTCCGCTCCGGAGGAGGAGCCGGGCCCTGTGGTTCTGAGGGGGTACCAGCCCACCTACCGCGGGCACGCACGGCAGATCGAAAAGGCGATCGGACTGCTGCGCGAAGCGGAGCGGCCCGTCATCTATGCGGGAGGCGGTGTGATCGAATCGGAGGCGTCGTGCGAACTCCTCGAACTTGCCGAGCGGTTCGGCCTCCCGGTGACGACCACCCTCATGGGTATCGGCGCCATCCCGTGCGATCACCCGCTCAATCTCGGCATGCTCGGAATGCACGGTACCGAGTATGCGAACTACGCCATCACGGAGTGCGACCTCCTGCTCGCCATCGGGGTCCGCTTCGACGACCGCGTCACCGGCAGGATCGAGACCTTCGCGCCCCACGCGAAAGTCATCCACATCGACATCGATCCCGCTGAAATCGGCAAGAACAAGCCTGTCACGATCCCGATCGTCGGGGACGCGAAGGGGGTTCTCCGTGACATGCTCCACCTGCTCGAGAAACGGGAGTCGAACAGCGCGTGGCTCGCACGTATCCGGACCTGGAAGGAGAAGCATCCCCTGAAATACCGCGACGACGGGCTTTTGCACCCGCAGTTCGTTATCCAGGAACTCAGCAGCCTGCTGGACGGAAACGGCATTGTCGTGAGCGAAGTCGGGCAGAACCAGATGTGGACGGCGCAGTATTTCTGCTTCAGACAGCCCCGCACGTGGCTGACCTCGGGGGGGCTCGGCACCATGGGATACGGGCTTCCGGCAGCCATGGGAGCGCAGGTGGCCTGTCCGGAGAAGACCGTCTTCGACATCGCCGGTGATGGCAGCATCCAGATGAATATCCAGGAGTTCGGCACCATCGCGCAGTATGACATTCCGGTCAAGGTTGCCATTCTCAATAACATGTACCTGGGAATGGTCCGGCAGTGGCAGGAGCTCTTCTACGACCGCCGGTACTCCTACACCGAGCTGCCGTCCATCGAATTCGTAAAGATTGCGGAGGCGTACGGCATCAGGGGAATGCGGGTGGACAGCGCAGCGGATGTCCGGCCCGCACTCGAGGCCGCGATCGCACACGACGGGCCCTTCGTGCTGGACTTCAGGATAGAGAGGGAGGAAAACGTGTTTCCGATGGTGCCCGCCGGTGCGGCCATCAATGAAATGATCGGGGGGCACCAGCAATGAAAACGCATACGCTCAGCGTGCTGGTCGAAAACAAGGCAGGCGTCCTGTCCCGTGTTGCAGGGCTGTTTTCCCGCCGCGGCTTCAATATCGAGAGCCTTGCCGTTGGCACCTGCGAGGAGCCGAATAGCTCCCGTATCACGATTGTGGTGATCGGGGATGATGCGCACCTCGAACAGGTGAAAAAACAGCTCAACAAGCTCATCGATATCATCAAGGTATCAGACATCACGTACCACGACCACGTGGCCCGTGAACTCGCGCTCATCAAGGTCAATGCGGAGGCGGGATCCACCCGCGCGGAGATCATGCAGATTGCGAGCATCTTCCGGGCAAAGATAATCGACGTGGGGACCAGAACCATCGTGCTCGAGGTGACCGGAAACACGGACAAGATCGATGCGCTCGAAAAGCTCCTCAGGCAGTACGGCATCAAGGAACTGGTGCGCACCGGACGGGTCGCTATCCTCCGGGGTGCGAAGACCGTGGCCAGCGAAAAGTAACGGTTACCGTTCGGGACGCGAAAAGGCAAAAACCGTCATGTTAATACGCGCCATGCTAACATATAACATGGTATAATGTTCGGTCTACCTGATAACACGGTTCTTTTGGTCGGGGGGGCAGTTGCCCTCTCATTTTTCCTGCTGATCCTCTGGGGACTCCTCTTCCGGGAGGATGTCTGATATGGCGGCAGGCCCTGTCACGCTCGGCGTCCTTGTCTTCTACTGCGTTGTTCTTATCGCTATCGGGAGCTGGGCGTCGAAGAAGATCCACAATACGGAGGACTATATCCTTGCGGGCAGATCGCTCGGATTCTGGGTCTTTACGATCCTGATTGTCGCGTCCATCTGCAGCGGCATGACCCTGCTCGGCGTGAGCGGACTCGGGTACGCTGCCGGGTGGCCGACGATATGGGAGCAGATCTTTGTCCCCCTCTCGGCGGCATTCGCCATCATCGTCTTCGGGGTGAAACTCAACAGCGTCGGCAAATCCGAAGGGTATATGACGGTGCAGGATTATTTCGCCCACCGGTTCGAGAGTCCGCGTGCCCTGCGGGGGCTCAGTGCGGTGGCGGGGATCATCGTCTCCCTTATCTATCTCGTGGGCCAGTATACGGCAATCAGCATCATCCTTGTCTGGCTCTTCGAGATCCCCCACTGGCAGGCACTCCTGATTGCCGGCGCGGTGATAACCCTCTACACGACGATCGGGGGATTGTACGCCGTTTCGTGGACGACCCTGTTTCAGGGGGCCATTCTGATCTTCGGTGTGATCGTCATGGCCCCGCTCGTCATCCTGCGTGCAGGAGGGTTGACCCACGTAAATGAGGTGCTCGGTACCGTGAACCCGGCCTTCATCCAGCCGTATCTCCCCTCCGGCGCCCCGGCGTTCACGCCGGAATTCCTGGTATCCTTCGGACTGCTGCTCATCATCGGGCTCGCCTGTGCCCCGCACGTCATCAACAACGTACTCGCGGCGCGGGAGGCGAAGTTCTTCCGGTGGTCGCCGGTGATCGCCTTCGGGATCTACGCGGTTGTGATGTTTCTCGTCAAGTTTGCCGGATTTGCCGGCCGTGTTCTCGTCGAGGAAGGGCAGATCGTGCTCCCGGAAACCGTGAACGCACAGGACTTCATCTTCGTCTACGGTGTGCAGGCGGCTTCGCCGAACATTTTCGTGTGGGCGATATTCGCCGTCATCGTGCTTGCCGCCGTGATGTCGACCACCGATCGGCTGATGCTGACGGTCGGCACGATGTTCGGCTGGGATGTGTACCGCAATATCCTCCGGCCCGCGGCGAGCGACCGTGAAGTGCTGCTCGTAAGTAAAATCGCCGTCGTCGTTGCCGCTGCGGGCACGCTGATTCTTGCCGTCAATCCGCCCGAAATGCTGGCATGGCTGATATGGATGGGCATCGGCGTGATGCTTGCCACCTTTGCCGTACCGCTCCTCGCCGGACTGTACTGGAGGTCAGCAACGACGGCGGGAGCGATTGCGAGCATGGCCGCAGGACTTCTTTCCGCAGGAGCCTTCGGGTACTGGCACCAGTATGTCGAGGCCCTTCCGGTCCATTTCAGCATGTATGCCCTCGTCATCTCCTTCGTCGTGATGGTGGCGGTGAGCCTCGTCACCCCGAAGAACGGCGAGGAGACCCTTGACCGGACGCGGACGGGATGGTTTATCCAGTCCCGTTGAACCCCTTTTTTTCCTCCAGCATCTATTTAAAAATCAGGCAACTAACCTATTCACCGTGAAATGGGCAATACTCGGCGGCGGACTGACTGGAATTACCCTAGCAAACCTGCTTCTTGAGGACGGGCATGAGGTCGTGGTCCTTGAAAAGGAAGCGGAGGCGGGCGGTCTCTGCCGGTCGATAACCGAATCGGGCTTCACCTTTGACATCGGCGGGTCCCACATCATTTTCAGCCGCGATACCGGTGCCCTCTCCCTGATGCACGATGCTCTCGGGGAGAACCGCGGAGAGAGGGACAGGAATACGAAAATCTTCTATAAAGGACGGTATGTCAAGTACCCGTTTGAAAACGGGCTCCACGAGCTGCCCCGGGAAGACTGTTTCTTCTGCATCAATGAATTCGTCAAAACGCTCATCGCGGTTGAAAAGGGAGAACTCCCGCCACCCGAAACGTTCCGCGACTGGATTTACTACACGTTCGGCAGAGGCATCGCCGAGACGTATATGATCCCCTACAATGAAAAGATCTGGAACTTTCCCGTCGACCGGATGAGCCTTCACTGGGTGGACGGGCGTATTCCCCGCCCCCCCGTCGAGGATGTGATCCGCTCGGCAATCGGGATCGAGACGGAGGGCTATACCCACCAGTCCCGTTTTTCGTACCCGGAGACCGGCGGGATCGAGGCCCTTGTCCGCGCACTCGCCAGACCGCTCGGAGATCGCGTGAAGACGGGGTATACGGTGCGGTCCGTCTCCCGCGACGAAACGGGGTTCCTGATCTCGGACGGGGCGGAGGCCGTGCGGGCGGACCGATGCATCTCAACCATCCCGCTTCAGGCCCTGCTCCCCGCTCTCTCCGGTGTGCCGGAGACGGTTGCCCGGGCCGTGGCGGACCTGAAGTACAACTCGCTCTGCTGCGTCTGCGTCGGCGTCCGGGGAGAGGTGCCGCCGTACTCGTGGCTTTATGTGCCCGAAAACGATCTCGGTGCCTTCAACCGGGTCTCGTTCCCCTCGAATTTCAGCACCCGCGTAGCGCCGGAAGGGCACTCCTCCATCCTTGTCGAGATCACCTACAATGACGGCGATGCGATCTCCCGGATGACCGACGGGGAGATAGCCGCTCATGCCCTGAAAGGCCTCGCTCTCATGGGAATTGCCGCAGAGGAGGACGTGGCCTTCACGAAGGTCGTGCACCAGACCTATGCGTATGTCGTCTACGACCTCGCATACCAGGAGACCATCCGGACAGTCCGCGATTACTTCGCGGAGCGGGAGATCGATCTCGTCGGGCGATTCTCGGAATTCGAATACCTGAATATGGACGGGTGCATCAGGCATGCCATCGACTTCGTGCGGGGCCGTGCATGAAGGTGAATTTCTTCGTCGAAGACATGCTTTTTTTCAAGTATATCGGGTGTGCGACAGCCGCACGATCCCTGTTCCGCTCGCTCGGGAAGCGGACCGATATCGACATTGCCTATAATGACAGTGGCGGGCCGTTCGACCTCGTGCATTACCATACCTTCGGGCCGTTTGCCCTCTTCCACAAAAAGCGGCACAACGGGATATCGGTCCTGACCGCCCACTCGACACCCCGGGTCAATGAAAACAATATAGCGTTCAGCAGGTTCATCAACCGGCAGTATCCCCGTATCTACGGATCCTTTGACCACATCGTGACAATCTCCGAATCCTGCAGGAGAGAGGTCGAGGCACTGGTGCCCGGCGTCCCCACCACGCTCATTCCAAACGGCGTCGACCGGGATTTTTTTATCCACGATACGGAGCGCAGGCAGTCGTTCAGGGAAGAGTACGGGATTCCCGGCGATGCGCTTGTCGTGCTGACCGTTGCCCAGCAGACACCGAGAAAGGGGATATACGACATCATGGCGTGCGCACAGAGGCATCCCGATATCACCTGGGTCTGGGTCGGCGGATTTCCCTATGGGATCTTTTCGAAGGAATATTATACGATCCAGCGGACAAAACGCGCTGCAGGGCCCAACATGATCTTCACCGGGTTCGTACCCGACATCCGGGACGCCTACAGCGCCGCCGACATCTTCTGCATGCCGTCCTATGCCGAGACGTTCGGGCTCGTCATCCTCGAGGCTCTCTCGTCCGGGCTTCCGGTCATCGCCCGCGACATTCCCGAATTCCGTGAAATTTTTGGGGATGACCTGATGTACTTTTCCGATCCCGACGGAATATCCGCACTCCTCGCCGATCCCCTCTCTCACCGGCAGTACGGAGAACGTGCCCGTGCCGCCACCGAGAGGTTCGATATCCGCGGAATTGCAGAACGCCACGTCGACCTGTACCGCGCTCTCACGGGACAGGTAAAGGGCATTACGCCGGAGTGACGCCTTATTCACCGCATCCGGAGAATCCATATCGCAATCGCACTCTTCACGGGGGCAGGGATCGGTGCGGTACTGACAGGCTTTCATCTCTTCGGTACCGAAACCCCGCTCATCATTTTCGGCGTCGTCTGCCTGCTGGCGCTGATAGCCCTCGATTATCTTGCCTGGGTGAGGGAGAGCTGAGATGCAACCGGAAGGCCGGCGTCTTGCAGGCCGTGGTTGTCCGTTTTTATGAGGATAACCCTTATGTAGGCGTCCCATCAACATGATTCACACACACGGCGTGCCCGAATCCCGGCAGGGATAATGCCACGCCGCATTCAACCCGAGAGACGATTACATCCCCGAGACCACTGCCATGACGATTTCTGTTGTTATCCCGACCTATAACGAAGAAAAAAACATCGAGCACTGTCTGGAGTCACTCCGAAGGCAGACCTTCTCCGAAGATGACGTCGAGATTATCGTCGTGGACGGTAATTCACAGGACAGGACCCGTGAGAGAGCCGAATCGCTTGCGGACCGCGTCATCATCCAGACAAGCAAAAAGGTGGGAGGTGCGCGGAACGACGGTTTTACCATTGCCCGCGGAGAGATTGTCGCCACGACCGACGCCGACTGCATCATCCCTCCCGAATGGCTCTCGGTTATCCACGACTCGTTTTCGAGGCACGACGATCTCGTGCAGCTCTACGGCACGGTGTATCCCCGCGAGGAAGGGATGAAACACCGGCTATCCCTCGGGTGCGCCAACACCTTCTCGCGAATCGGGTATCACACACGGACCCTCTATTATACACTCGGCTGCAACACGGCATTTGACCGCGAGGCATTCCATGCGGCAGGGATGTACCGGTGCATCGATGCGGGAGACGACCTCGAGATTGCCCAGCGGATGCGGAAAATCGGGAATGTCATGCTGAATCCGAGGATGCGGGTGCAGTTTTCGATGCGGCGGTACGAGCAGTTCGGGACACTCAAATCGCTGTACGAATGGGTTTATATCGTTGCACAGGGCGGAGATTCGGGAAAGGTTTCGTATTCCAAACGCCGGTACAAATAACATCCTGCGCAGGGCGGACCCCATCGCCCCGGTGCCGGCAGGGACGGTCATTCCTATAAAGGGAAAGGACATACTACACAGCATGACCGTCGAAGAAGACGCAGTAGGGACGGTTGCCTCGCTGATGGCGCTTTCCGCCCGGACGGCACCGAAATCGAAGGGAACGGATGTCCTTGTGATCACCGTTATCGGCCGCGACCGGCTGGGCGTGCTCGCCGACGAGATGCGGGCCCATGGGAAACAGTACGAAATCGGCTTTTTTCTGCGTGATGCGGAGAATGTCGCCAACAGTGATGCCTGCGTTATCATCGGCGCACGGGGCGGGGAAGTGCTGGGCCTGAACTGCGGCGGATGCGGATATCCCACGTGCCAGGAGATGAGCGAGGCATACCGGTATCCCACGACCGGCGAAAACACCTTTGGCGGTCCCAACTGCGTTCTCCGTATGGCTGACCTCGGAATCGCCGTCGGCTCTGCGGTCAAGACCGCTTCCATCCATAACGTCGACAACCGCGTCATGTACTCGGGAGGAGTCGGCGCACTCCGCCTCGGATGGCTCGAGGGCTGTTCCGTTGCATTCGCCATCCCGCTCAGGGTTTCGGGAAAGAATATTTACTTTGACCGAGCACATTAGCACATTTACGGAGAATTATCCATGCCTACGCTTAAAATCCGGGGCGGCGACCTTGATCTCGTCGAATACGAGTTCAATCCGTTTTTTCCCGGGGAAGAGATCTGGACGCCGGCACCGGGGAAGATATATACTCTCGCACCCCGGAAGGGGACGGTCACCGTCACGACACCGGCCCGGATCCACCTCAGTGTCCTTGACATGAACCGTTTCGCACCCGATCATCCGGGCGGTGGCGGAATAGGATTTGCAATTCAGGTATACTGTTCGGCCGACGTCACCTGTACGGAATCGGAGGTTCTGATCGACTATTCACGCGAACCGATCATCCGGCATTTCGTCGAAGTATTTAAAAAAGCCGTCGGATATACAGGCGGATTCCGCATTGTTGCCCGGGATCACGAGCATAAGCATGTCGGACTCGGTTCGACCGGTTCAATCCTCGTCTCGGTGGTGCACGGGATGAACATAGCTGTCGGATCCCCGCTCAGTGCGGAGGAGATCCGCATGCTTATCGGTAAAAATTATGTCGAGGAGACTGCCGACGGGAGGGTGACCCACGGGTTTGAAACCGGTGTCGGGCCTGCTGCGGCGACGTTCGGCGGCATGGCGGTGATGGGTGACGAGCTTGCCCTGGCCTGCCATCACCCGTTTGCTCCCGAAAAAAATGTGTATATCGTTATTCCGCCCACCGATGTCTCCTCCGCCGGCGAGCATGAATTTGATCTGCTCATGAACAGGGCACGGACCCTTGACTACCGGGATCGTGAACTCAAGGCATACCTGATTCTCATGGATTTCATTCCGGCGCTGTTCAGGGGAGATGTCGCACAGATGGGCAATATTATCTGGGAAATCGAATTCAGGGGCTCAAAACGTGCCGAAGTCGAGCACCACAGTTTCGAGATATACCACCTGATGAGCCGCCTTCGGGATGCCGGCCTGGAGTTTGTCGGGATGAGTTCGGTCGGCCCGTCAATTGCAATAGTCACCGCGCGGAGCGAACCGGAGATAAGGGAGATACTCACCCCAATGGGCCTTACCCTTGCGCTCCGGACATATGTCGACAACGAGGGAATGCAGATCAGAATGTGATCCTGCAGTAACCTTTCCGTTACGGCCCGAAAACGGGAGGGATACCACTCTCCGGCCACCCCTCCCGGCACACACGGAGCACGAGCGGGACTACGAGCGAAAGGAATACGATGTTTAGAAAAATACTCCTGCCAACGGATTTTTCACCCGATGCAGACCGGACAGTCCGGTGTATCGGGGATATGCGAATACCCGGGGAGATCGTCCTCCTCCATGTACAGAGCCCTCATGCATCACTCTCGTCCCTTCTGTCCGGCAGATCCGCGGCTTCCGAATACCAGGCGGCGGAAACTCTCCTCAAACAGCAGAAACGGGATCTCGAAAGCCGCGGGAAAACCGTGACGATCCGCATGGAACGGGCCGACAGGGATCAGACGGGCCGTACGATTCTCGCCGTGGCGCGCGAGGAGGAGCCGTCCCTGATTGCGATGGGGGCGCATGGGCGGGGCTTTATAGAAGGACTCTTCCTCGGCAGTGTTTCCGCCGACATCCTGCACAAGGCCGTGACCGATGTGCTCATTATGAAATACGCCACACCGGAAGGAACGGAGCCGATGCCTTCTGCCGGGCATCTCTGCACAAAAGTGCTCTGCCCCGTTGACTTTTCACGCCCCTCGGCCGAGGCCGTTACGGTCGCCGCCTCCCTTCCCGGGATTAAGCATCTCGTCCTTCTCCATATCATTCGGAGCGCGGAGAACCGGGAAGAACTCCGTCTCCGGATTTCCCACGCCGAACACGCCCTGCATACGCTGGAGAAGGACCTCAAAAAGACCATACCGACAGTGCAGCTCATCATCAGGTTCGGGAATCCGGCGGAAGAGATCGCCGATGTTGCCGAGGACGAAGACGTGTCCCTGATATTCATGGCGCGATATGGAAAACAGGACTATACGACGAACATCCCCATCGGGAGCACTGCCGCCGAGATAGCCCAGTCGGTACAGAGGCCGGTATGGGTCATGTTCCCCCGCATCATCCTCTGCATCGATGTCAGGGAACTCCGGCACGACGAGTTTCCGCTGGTCGAGGAGATCTGGGAGCATTACCACGGCCAGAAGACGGATCCCGCCACGGATCGGATTTTCGGGGTTTTCATCGAGGACACACTCTCCGCGGTTGCCCGATGCAGGCGGCATCCCGACGGTCTCGAGGTGGACGGCGTGTTCGTACCCGACGAGTTCCGGGACCGGGGGTATGCCCGGAAAGCGGTCCGGGCGCTGGTGGATGCATGCGGTTCCGATGTTCTGTACATGCATTCGACACTGGAGCTCGTGGCGTTTTACCGGACATTCGGGTTCGTCCCGATTCCCGAGAGCGAACTCCCTCCGACAATCCGGGACCGCTTTGCTTTCTCCCTCGGTGAACTGGAAGGCACGAATGTCCGCCCGATGAAACGCATGCCGTAAGCCTTTTCGCATGGCCTCCCGAATATGGCTGACGGTAATCATGGCATTTGATATAAAAAAAATCATCAGGGAATTGTGGGACGCACAGGGATACGGAAATCTCGCCGTCTACCGGGACGGCTCGACGCGGAAGGTGCAGCCGGACTTTGCGCCGGCTGACGGTGAGGAGGAGCCGGTGGCGGTTCTCAAACCGATGGCGCTCGTTGCGGAATTCCCGATGCTGGATCATGCGCTCGGAAACCGTGAACTGATCGAGAAAATCGAAGCGCTGCTCGGCTGACGTTTTTAAAAAAATTATTGTTTTTCCAGCAGTGCATTGATCGAGCGGGCGGCCTGCTTGGCGGCACCCATGGCCGAGATGACGGTGGCGGCACCGGTGGCGACATCGCCTCCGGCAAAGACGCGGGGCACCGATGTCGCTCCGTCTTCGCTCACGACGACATTGCCTCTCTTCCCCCTGAGAAGCCCGGGAATCAGGCTGACCAGCAGCGGGTTGGGGCCCTGCCCGATCGCTTCGATGACGACGTCGACATCGAGCGTAAACGCACTCTCCTCGACCGGAATCGGTGTCGGGCGTCCGCTCGTATCCGGGTGCTGCATCTCCATCCGCACGCATTCGATGCCGGTCACGGCAGGGCCGCCGAGGATCCGGACGGGATTTGCACAGCATATGAATTCGACGCCCTCTTCGCGGGCATTGGCGACCTCGGCCTGCCGGGCAGGGAAATCATCCTCTCTCCGCCGGTAGATCAGCGAGACCTTCGCCCCGAGACGGCGGGCGACCCGTGCGGCATCCATCGCCACGTTGCCGCCGCCGATCACCGCCACACGGCTTCCCCGCACCACCGGCGTATCGAATTCGGGGAACCGGTCGGCATGCATCAGGTTGACCCGGGTGAGAAACTCGTTTGCCGAATACACGCCGCCCAGCTGCTCCCCTTCGATCCCCATGAAGGAGGGAAGTCCCGCACCGGTGGCGAGGAAGACCGCATCATAGGCGAGGATCTCCTCGACCGGCACACTCCTCCCGGCAAGGTGGTTCAGGTGCAAATCGGCGCCGAGGGCAAGCACCTCCTCGATCTCACGGCCGACGATATCTTTCGGAAGACGGAAGGCGGGTATCCCGTAGGTCAGGACACCCCCGGCCTCATGCAGGGATTCGAAGATCGTCACCGCATGACCCGCCCGTGCACATTCCGCGGCGGCGGTTATTCCGGCAGGGCCGGAACCGATAATGGCGACGCGTTTTCCCGTCGGAGGAGCGACGGCAGGCAGGACAATCCCCTCTTCCCTTTCTCGGTCGGCAACGAACCGCTCCAGCGCACCGATGCGCACCGGTTCAGATTTGATGCCGAGGATGCAGACGCCCTCGCACTGCGACTCCTGCGGGCAGACACGGCCGCATATCGCAGGGAGCATATTCTGGTCCCTGAGAACTGCCGCCGCCCGGCGGAAGTCCCGTTCCGCCACGGCGGCAATAAAACCCGGTATGTCGATGCAGACGGGGCATCCTCCGACGCAGGCAGGCTTTTTGCACTGCAGGCACCGCTCTGCCTCGGCGACCGCTTCCTCTTCCGAAAGACCCAGGTCAACTTCACCGAAATCGCGGAGCCGCTCATCAGCCGGCCGTTTGCTCATTCGTGCCCCTCTCCGCCGCACCGGCACCGGTGCTCGTGATAGTGTTCGAGCGCCTGCCGCTCGGAATCAACGTAGATTCGCTGCCGCTGCATCAGCTCGTCGAAATCGACCTCATGTGCGTCGAATTCCGGTCCGTCAACGCAGGCAAACCGCGTCTCGCCGCCGACGGTCACCCGGCAGGAGCCGCACATTCCGGTCCCGTCCACCATGATCGGGTTTAAGGAAACAAATGTCTTGACGCCGAAGGGGCGGGAAACGCCCGACGTGATCTTCATCATTATCGCCGGACCGACAATCCAGATGGCATCGATTGCCTGCGTGGAGAGCCGTTCCTTCAGAATATCTGCCGGAAATCCGTGGAAGCCCCTGCTGCCGTCGTCGGTGCAGACGACCAGTTCGTCGCAGGCCTCCCGCATCTCGTCTTCCAGCAGGAGAAGCCCGGCATTTCTGGCTCCGATAATGCCGATGACGGTATTGCCGGCCTCTTTGAGCTCACGGGCGATAATGGGGGTGCAGGCGATTCCGACACCTCCGCCAATCACGACGCAGGTCCCCCATTTCCCTGTCTCCGAGGGGCGGCCAAGGGGGCCGGCAACGTCACGAATTGAGTCTCCCGGCGACATCGCGGCGAGCTGGGTCGTCGTTTTTCCCACCGCCATAAAAACGATACGGACAGAGTCTCCCTGCGCTGCGGAGATCGTCAGGGGGATGCGTTCCCCGTGCTCATCGATTCTCAGTACCAGGAACTGGCCTGCACGTGCATGACGGGCAACATGAGGCGCATGGATCCAGAATTCAAAAATATTATCGGCAATTTCCGCCGCCTTTTCGATACTATACACCGGGTTCACTCCAAAAAAATCACACTGCCGCTGTGGCCGGGCGCATTCCCGCCGCCCTCTCGCACCGAACGGGATTCATATGAATTCTGTCGAATTATTCGGGGTGAAAGAATAAAGATGTTTCAGTCGGGGATTACCCGGCAAACACCGCCTGACAGGATTACGGGCCCTCAGGGGCGAATTTGTGCACCTTTCTCACTTTTGCAGCGACACCGTAGGAGCTTTCCAGCATCTCCCGGGCGCCCATGACGGCGCGGCCGGTGGCGACGGCCAGATCGCCGGTGATAAGCACTTCGTCGCCTTCGCGGATGGCGGGGTCGGCATCCACGATGCCCGGGGCGAGAACGTCACCTTTCGGTACGAAATTATCGATTTTAATGCGATATCCTTCCGGAATCAGGTCCCAGCCCCCGAACGTAGGGCGGAGGAGTCCGGTGGCCGGATCAAGGCTGAAGAGCTGTTCTTTTCCCCGCACAACCTTCTGGTTCATCCATTTGCCTTTCAGCATGAGGCCGCGGGTATCGATGTCCGCTCCGAACTGCCATGAAACGCACCCGCGGATGATGTCGGGAACTTTTCTCCGCTCGCCCTCGAGAGCGGCACCGAGCGCATCGAGAGAAGCGGCATCGGTCGGATGCCCGCGGCAGGTACACTCGATCTCCGTGCCGCACCGGGCGGCTGCGTCGGCAACGATATCGAGGCTTCCTCCCTCCACGTGTGCGAGCACCCGCCGGTACCGGTGGCGCCCGAGATATGCGGCCAGCGTTGCCGCGATGAATTCCCGCTCTTCGCGATCCCAGTATCCGGTGACCGGGATGTCGTAATGCGCCGCGGGGTAGAGACGCTCCAGCTCGCGGGGCACGAGGCCCAGAGGCGAGGTCATGATCAGCTCGTGGGCCCGGTCGCGTATCGCCGCTTTCAACAGGTGGTGACTCCGGGACCCGGAGTACGGCTTTCTCGCGGAGCAGGGCAGAATGACCGCAACATCTGTCCGGTACGGGACATAGCGCCCGGTCACGCGATCCGCAAATCTCCGCACTTCCGGCCGCCGGAGGGACTCTGCGGTGTGCGCCAGAAACGGCGCCGTGCGCACGATCGGAGTCGAGGGTTCCGTGAAGTCGTATTCGACGTCGAAGAGGCGGAGCGCTGCGACGAAGGGTGCGTGCGCCCGGCAGCGCCTCTCGATGAATTCCCTGAGCTGCCCCCGTGCGAGGAACCGCGTCGAAACGGCAATCTCACGGACGAGAGCGAGCCGGTTATGCAGGCCGAGATCGCCCGCCGCACACCCGGGACACGGGCAGCCGCCGCCCGCGAGCCACTCCTCCGCCGGAAACTCACCCTCCGGCGTGCAGTAGAGATCCCGGGCGGTCATCAGGTCGACCGCGGTGAAATCGAAGAGATCCAGTCCCGAAAAGATGAGAAACGCAACACCCGACGGGAGGGCCGATGCGGGCGCGTACCAGACGGTGTCAGGCGGCACCCGCCCTTTCAGGTCCTGCAGCCAGCGGATGTACTGCCGGGGCTGGGCGAGTGCCGTGTGCCAGTTCCCGATCATCACCACGTCGCCCGACGAGGCGGTGCGGGAGGAGCGGGGATGCACCGCCACGACCGTCTCATAGCCGGGAAGGTACGCTTCGACAAACGCGGGGGGAGCCGACAGAGGCACATGTGAGTGCTTCAGCAGGGCCAGGTCGGAAAACCGCTCTTCCGCATCGATTGCCGCCGGGAGAGAGAGCGGCTCCCCCGCCCCGTAAAACACCCCCGCCCGTGCCATTCCGTCCCGGTGACGGATATCATATCGTGCCAAACCGCACCCCCGTAGTCCCGAGCTCCTCTTCGAAAACCGGCAGCCACGATTCTCCGGTGACGACCGTAAATGCCGAGCCGGGGTTCGCCGCGACAAGGCTTCGTATGCCGGCGCATCCCGCCCTCACCATATCCGCGTCCCATTCGGGAATTTCGCTCTGCCCGACAGGATAGGTCTCGGCAAGTTCGGGAGGATAGGGGCCGAAGGGCGGTTTGAACCGGAGCACCGTGTCGAACCCCTCTCCCGGCGGGGCGTCCTGTTCCGTGCAGGCGATCATGACCCGTTTTCCAACCGGAATCCGGTCCGCCGTCCGATGGTACCGGATCACCTCGGTCCGCCCGCAGCTCTCGCTGCCGCGATAGAAAAACCGGCGTTTCGAAACGCGGTCCTGTGCCTCGAGGCCGGGTGCGCGGGCAAGCAGCCGGCGGTAGCCGGACAACAGGCGGGGATGGTTCCGGCATCGCTCGTCCACAAGTTCCCAGAGGGTTCCGTCCTGGATCGACTGGCGGATGCGGGCGATTTCCGCGAGGGTTACGTGCAGATTGTGGAGAGCGAGCAGGCGTTCGCGATCCGGCGAGTCCCCGAGTTCGCGTGCGGTATGGCTGCGGCAGACCTCGCAGGCGCAGGGGAGCTCTGCGAGTTCGCCGATTTTCAGGCTGCCGTGCGTCGTCATGTACCGGCCTTCCCGGGCGTAGAGGGCATAGGCGGCGGAATCAAAGACATCGCACCCCATCGCCGCGGCAAGCGCGAGCATGGAGGGGTGGCCCGCTCCGAAGAGGTGGACGCAGGAAGAGGGAGAGAGGCCCTGTTTTGCCGCGAGCACGACGTCGACGAGCTCCCGGTACCGGTAGCTCTCCATGAGCGGGACGACCGCTCCGACGGGACAGAAGGTGACGCCGAGATCCCGCACCCGCCTGCCGGCATCTTCCCGAAGGTCGGTGAACCGTCCGCCCTGCACCGGGGCGGCGAGATGGCCATCGTCAACGACGGTCAGCGCTTCGCGTATCCTCTCCATCGTGAGATCAAGCTCGGCCCGGGCAACCGGATACTCGGCGCCCGGCGGTGTCGCGATGTCCATCGGCACGATGATCTCGCTGCCGATCGCCCGCTGGAACGCCACGGTCTCGGTGTTCGTAATCTCCACGTCGCCGTAGACCGACTGCTGGAAGGCGCCTGAATCGGTCATGATGACGCCGTCGAAGTCCAGCACGGCGTGGAGGCCCGATTCAAGGGCGGCGTCGCGGAACCGAGTGCTCTTGTAGAAAATATATGCATTTGTGATCAGCGCCTCGACGCCCATCCTCTGCATCTCCTTCGGTGTGATGAGCGGGATATGCGGGTTGATCACCGGCAGCAGCACCGGGGTCTTCACCGTCTTCGGCCCGACCCGCAGCTTTCCGCACCGTCCGGCGATGTCCTTGTGTAGTACTTCGAAATTGATAGCCATGGTATCATTCGTGGAATATCTGCCCCTCAAAGGTCAGTACGTCGATGTCGCTTCTGCGCCAGCAGCCCGGGGGAAGGCCCGCTTTCCGGCAGGTATGGTCGAGAAAGGTCGCCGCGTCCCACCCGTATTCGGTTGCGACCTGGGGAAGGAGAAGCCCGCCCGCCCCCCGTCCGGAGACGATAAGCCCGTGCCGGCCCGGGATGACTCCTGCGGCCCGGTCTTCGGGCTCACCGTTCAGCGGGGCGGGCACCGTCAGCACGGTGACCTCGATGGTGATTTCCGGGAGTTCGGCTGCCGTGACGGGAGGAAACCTCGGATCGCCGGTCGCCGCTGCAATCGCCGCTTCGCGCACCGCTTCACCGAGCGGAAGCACCGGGTACGGGTAGCCGATGCACCCGCGGAGATCTCCTCCGATCGTCAGCGTCACGAACACCCCGCGCCGGTCCGCAAACACCGCTCCCGACGGCGGCTGGGGTGCATTCCCTCCGCCGATACGCTCCTCGAGCGTCCGGCGTGCGAGCCGCACCGCATCCCTTCCCTCCTCCTCGGACAACAGCTCCATTACACGTAAATATCGCGCCCGTGAAATATAATAGGAGAGGGAGAGTGCGGCCGACGGTGGCAGCAATGCCGCTGAGGAAAGTCCCCCCACCTACCGGCCACGCAGCCGCACGCAAGTGCGGGTGGCGAGAGTCACGGCTCTGGCACAGAAACGACACGGCCCTTCCCGAGCGATGATGCGGACGACCGCTGAGCGGCGACGGAAGGGATTCGTTGGAACGGTGAACCCCTGCGGGTGCAAGCCAGAACAGGGCATAGGGACAGGTCGGTGTCCGCCCGGGTATGGCGCTTAGCTGAATGCCGCAATGAACAAAAGGGGGCTTACTCCTCCCACTCCGCTTTGGTTTTTGATCATTCCTGTTTGGATGTTTTTGGTTTGAATTCGATCCTTCGCACTTGATTGGCGGGTTATAGTTATCTTGTAATTTTTGAACCTCGATGATAATTAGATACGAGTAGACATTGAAATTGAAAATGGCGTTCTTTTTTAATAAATAATATCAATTAATTGAAACATCACTAACTTATGAAATTGGACTTGTATAAGGGAGGGTACTTTGAAAATGGAAAATTTTTTTCATTATCAAATCCTACTAAAGAACCTGATTTATTGTTAGGGTTGAATCCTGAACTAATTAATCTAATTCAAACAATAAACCAAGGCTCAAATGAAAAACTAATCATCAATCTGATTTGTATGCCCGATTTAGCATCTATGATTGATATCGGCGAATTAAATATATATCTAATATACAATGAAGCCTTTTTTTGCATAGCGTTTGGATATTATAATGCCGGTTTGCTCTTATTAGGCCAACTTTTCGAAGCAGTAGTGAAAGAGATAATTTTGATAAATTCTGGAAAATCTATTCCCCAAGCAACATTTGGTCAAGCCATTAAACATGTTGAATCGAAAAATTTGATGGAATATCAGGATATTTTAATTTTAAAAAAATTCAATCGAGAAATACGGAATAGCTATGCTCACTATAAACTTGAGGAAATAATTGGAAAAAATTTAAAAATCCCGATTTGGAAAATCAAAACCCAAAATGAAGGTGAGGAATTCAATCCAGAAAAATTTATAATAAATATGGGAAAAATTAGAAAAGATATTGAAAGTGGAAGAATTTCTCCCTCTTGGATAGATCCTTTAGAAATGTCTACTATCGCAGCTACAATTAAGGAAGATCTTGATAGAAAAAAAGCAATGTGGTGGATTTGGCAAACTAACCTTATTTTAGATATTTTTTCAAAGCTTTACTTATCCAAAGAAAAATATGAATCATATCTTAAAAAAGTTGGGTACCCATATCAAAATATCCCTGTGGTTAACTTGGTTTAAGGAATCCTATCAAAATTTTAATCGGACTATGTTTTTTGTATTTCTAAAGTTTCTTTTAGATTGACTAACTCTCCCATTTTTTCAGCCGTTACCGTATCCATTTATTCATAGTAACCGACTTATTGTTGAGAGCTTTTTTCTTCAGATCCTGATTAGGTTTTCTCATATTAATTTATCATTCATTCATAGTGCATAAATTATTTGAAGCTTCAAATGAATTAGGTAGCGTACACAAAGTGATGTAAAATTGAAGAGTCCCTGTATCCACTCT
>LKUD01000009.1 GCA_001412355.1 Methanoculleus sp. SDB | reverse complement strand
GATCAGGCATTGAATATCTATGAGGAAATCGTCGCCCAGATGATAGATCCGGCAATATTAAGGTATGCCGGACAGGACATGTTCGAGGCGAGGATATATCCTTTTCCCGCAGGGGGAGACCGGAGGGTGGAGATGGACTACCAGCAGCTGGTGACCAGGGAAGGGGATTTATACCGGTTTGTCTATCCATTATCCACCGAACGTTTTTCCTCCACTCCCCTGGAGGATGCTTCGGTAGTGGTGAGGATTAAAGCGAGGTCTCCCATCAAGAACGTGCACTGTCCCAGTCATGATGTGGAGGTGGAGTATATCAACTCCAAGGAGGTGGAGGTGAGCTGGGAAGCGGAAGAGGTGAAGCCGGACAAGGATTTCATTTTGTATTATTCTTTAAGTGAGGAAGAGGTAAGCTTGAGTTGCCTGACCTGGCGTCCCCACCGCAGCGAGGACGGATATTTTGTAATGCTGGCATCGGTGGGAGATCAGCTGGACAGGGTGGTGCCCAAGGATGTGGTATTTGTGGTGGACCGTTCCGGTTCGATGAGAGGGGAGAGGATGAATGGGGTAAAGGAAGCCCTGGATTACTGTGTAGAGAATTTAAACCCGGGGGACCGGTTCAACATCATCACCTTTTCCTCCAGTGTGGACCACCTGTTTGAGGATTTGCAGAATGCAGACCGCTACAACATCCAGGAAGCCCGTGATTACCTGGAGGGAATAACTGCGAGGGGAGGAACCAATATCAGCAGGGCACTGGAGGAAGCTTACTCCAGCAGTTTCAGTTCAAGCCGTCCCTGTTTCATCGTATTCATGACCGACGGCTATCCCACGGTAGGGGAGCTGGATCCGGGAAAGATAGTGGAGCAGGTTGAAGGATATAATGACGCCCGGATGTTTGTGTTCGGGATTGGCAGCGAGGATATCAATGCGGTGTTGATGGATGCGATGGGAGAAGCGGGAAAAGGGCTGGTGGACTACGTAAAAGACGGGGATGAGGTGGAATTGGTAATCAAGGGGTTTTACGACAAGATATCCCATCCCGTGCTCACAGATATCGAGATTGGCTACGGAGCGGTGGGAGTATACGATGTGGTTCCGTTGACTATCCCCGATATATTTTCCGGTCAGCAGCTGGTGGTCACCGGTCGTTACCGTCATTCGGGCAAACGGTGGGTGGAGCTGGAAGGCATCCAGGGAGGAGAGCTGAGACAGTACCGGTTTGAGGTTGATTTTACCGA
>LKUD01000008.1 GCA_001412355.1 Methanoculleus sp. SDB | reverse complement strand
CGGATTAAAAAACAACCCTCTCAAGCAAAGAATCCGCATGCTCTCCCGGCGGAATAGAGCCTCAGAACAATCTTTTTATTTTATATATTATTATATATATTTTCAACCGGGTGGAATGTATGAACGATGATACGAAAAAGTGGATGATGGGAATTATTGGCACTGTTGTTGCCGGAGTTGTAATTTTTTGGTTGACACAAGGGATGGTTGGTCCTAGCCACACCAATTCCGCTGACTCCCTAATCCCCTCTGTTACCCAAACAGATACGATTGTACCGATGAATACCAATCTTGTTGTCCGTGGCTCAGCAAACCCATGGACTATTCCTGCTGGAAGTACAACAGAAATCCGGGTATTGGTGACAAATACAGAAAATACCCCAATTGAATATGCGAATGTCCGTCTGGGTGCTGGAGGGGGCATATTCACTTCATCGGGAATGTTAACCGTTGTTGGAACAACTGACAGAAACGGAATGTTCATCACCTATTGGCAGGCTCCAAGTTCTGCAGCTCCACGTTATGGATTATCTGTGACCGCCACTAAAACAGGGTTTTCAAAAGCCGAAGATCTAATATACATCAACATTGGCTGAGTACATTGCCCCTACTTCTCAATCACCCCCCACAATCTCTTTAATATCCCGGCCGCAGAATCCTGATCCATGGGCCCCGACCACCCGCTCAGGAAGAGAATCCGCGAGCTCTCCCGGCGGGACCGGGCCACCCTGTTTCTCTTTGTTGTCACCCTTCCGCTTGCCATCGCCTTTCTGCAGATCCTCCTCTTTTTGGTGATCATCCCCGCCGACATCTCTCCCGATCTCGTCTGGCTGTCGTACGAGAACCCGACTCTGTCGGGGATGTTTCTCTCCAGCTACTTCCACAGCATCGCCGATCCCGGCCACCTGTATGGCAACTATGCCGCGACGTGTGCCTGCATGGCCGTTATCGGAGTGATGTATGTGATCGTGATGCCGGCATACGGCGTCTCGGTGTCCCGCCGTTTCACGGCCGGATCGTTCCTTTCGTTCTTTCTGGTGCTGCCGTTCTGGATTTCGGCTGTTTCCCTGTACTTCCATCCCGTGTTTCCCCGGGCGAGCTGGGCGGTGGGATTTTCGGGAATCGGTGCGGCACTGCTCGGGTTCGCCCTCCTCCTCATCCTCCTGTCCGCGTACACCGTGATGCTCAGGAACAGTGGTTCCGCAGGGGATGAAACGGTGCGTGCGCTCATCGCAGCCACCCTGTTCATCGCCCTCGGCCCCCCGGCAATCATGCTCCTGGAAATCGGCGGGACGGTGAATGTCTTTGCCCACCTGGCCGGGTATTCATTCGGGCTTCTGGTGCCGGCGGTGCTCGGGCTGAGGAGATGAGCCCCTGCGGATGAAAGAATGCAATAACCGCAGATACTGCGGCATTAAAAGAGGGTTTATTTGGATTTTCCGTTGCCGTTTCCGCCGGCGTTTCCGTTATTCCCCGAATTTCCCTTGTCGCTGGCGTCTTTTCCGCTATTGCCTTTCGTTTTGTCGTCCTTCCCGCTGTTGCCCGTCTGTTTGTCACCTTTGCCGTTGCCCTGCGTATCGGCTTCTTCGGTCTCCTCTGATGCCGCTCCGTTCTTTTCCTTGTTGACCTCGCCGATGATCTCTTTCACATACGCGATGAATCCCGTGGCCTCTTCCTGGCTGAGTTTCTTTCCACTCTGGGCTTCCGCGTGATGAACGAAGGCGTTTAACTGGTTCGTCGCGGTTTTTTGATGATCTTTATCCAGCGATTTGGTCGCGGCGTTGAGTTTGACGATGAAGCTGTTTCTAATACCGAACGGGGCGTCGAGCCCGCCGAACGTATTGATAAGCGAATTGATAGCCTGCTTTGGGGTCTGGATGGTGACTTCGAGGCTGTCCGTGCCGGTAAGACCCTCGTCGTCGGTGACGGTAAGCGTCACATTATACAGGCCTTCCGCGTCATAGGCATGCAGGGCTGTCTCGCCGGAATCCGTAGCCCCGTCGCCGAAATCCCAATCGTACGACATGATGGTCCCGTTGTCTGTCGAGGTTGTCCCGTCGAACGTTATGTTCTGGCCGACGAACGTGGTCATGGGTGTCGCGGTGAGACCGGCAACCGGCGCTCCCGTTTCTTCAACCGTCTCCGCCGCAACCACCCCGCAGGCGATCATGCAGAATACCAAACCGGCAATACATGCCGTGATGAACCGAAATCGTGTCATGCTCTGCTCCTCCTCACAGGCCCTTTGTCGCGGCACTGCCCTTCGAACCGTCAGGCATCCGGCACAAAGAACCCTTGATAATGGTTCTAATGACGCTCTATCATATAAATATTTTCTATCATGGATTATCCTTTGTGATAAACACTTCTCCGTTGCGGGGGGTGCAAAGGCCCGCCATTACATAATAACAATTATATATTACAAATCGGATTGATTATTGTTTTTTTATTCATCCCGGGAGGGATGCGAATGGATGCGGTACAAATCATCGTCTCAGGAGCAATGCTGGTAGTTCTCGGTATACTGATCCTTTTACCGCTGGTATGGGAGACGCGTAACAATCGAATCCTCAGGGAGGCAGTATTTTCAAAAATTAATGAAATTTCCGAAAATGAACGCAAAGAGGTCATGATGGAACTGGTTACCCAGCCTCTTTCACGAAAAGGCTCTGCGCGGTATTCGATGATGCTCGGCGTCGTCCTTGTCATCGGCGTATCGGTATTTTATCTCCTCTTAACCGATGGGACATCAGAGATTGCAAAAAACACGCTGGGTGTCCTGGCCGGAGCCCTTGCATCGATTGTGGGATTTTACTTTGGAGGCCGTGCCGAGGAGGTAAAATCCGAAGAACTGGCCGAAGCTGTTGAAAAGGTCGTGAAAAGCAGAGAGACCCCGTCGGGAGGTCCGGAGATGAAGCCCGGAGGCTGAAAGAGACAGCCTGCCTGTACGACGACCTCACAAAAGCCGGCTCTTCAGAATATTTGTTATTTAGTGCTGCCCGGGCCGAGGTGATGCATCCGGCCCCCTCTTCGGCCAATTTTTCGTTTTTCTGGATTTGTGTCAGTTCTCCGGCTGCCCGGGAAGGCAGCAACCATCCGGAAAAGTATAGCCTCCGGTATTCGGATCCTACGCGGACGGTGCGTGCCTGTGCGGGTGACAGGATCAGAACCCGAGCCAGGACCGTACTTTCCCCATGAATCCGCCTTCGGCTGGTGCCGGGGCGGCGGCGGAAGCGGCTGCGGGGGCCGGCGCCGGGCTCTCCTTTTTCGGGGGGTTGAGCCGGTACTCGGCAATGGCCTTGTTGGTTTTCACCACGATGTTGCTCGGGTACAGCTCCATCGCCTGATCATACGCCCTGATGGCCTCGGCGTACCGGCCGGAGAGAAACTGCGTGTTGCCTACCATCAGCCACTCGTCCGGGGACCGTTTCCGTGTCTCAGCCTGTTGCATTATGGAATCACCACCTGATAGTAGTGCATCTTATATTGAACTATAAATAAATGCGGGTTGATGTAACCCTTGCGTCGGATTTCGCGTGCCGTTTATGTCGGCACCGCCCGGCCCTACTGCCCACGGAGCCCCCTCATGAAGCAGGTGGACATGGAAACAATCTATACAACGCTCGATAAGGAGACAATTCCCTGGAACATCTCCGATCCCCCGGCGGTGCTGGTGAATCTCGTGGATCGCGGTATCGTCGGGCCGTGTGCGGCGATCGATTTCGGATGCGGCACCGGAAATTACGCCCTGTATCTCGCATCGCGGGGGTTTGACGTCACCGGCATCGACAAATCCGCGGCAGCGATACGCATGGCGGAGGAGAAGGCGCGGGAACGCGGGATTGCCTGCAGATTTCTTGTGGCGGATATCCTCGGGGATCTGCAGGGCCTGGTCGGGCCCTGCGATTTTGCCTACGACTGGGAGGTGCTGCACCATATCTTTCCGGAGGAGAGGGGGCGGTACGTCGCAAACGTGTACCGGCTGCTCAATCCCGGCGGGCAGTATCTCTCCGTCTGCTTCAGCGAATCGGACCCGCAGTTCGGGGGGAGGGGAAAGTACCGGACGACGCCCATCGGCACGGTGCTGTATTTCTCCTCGGAAACCGAGTTGTTTGACCTTTTCTCACCGTATTTCGAGATTCTTGACCTGAAAACCATCGGGGTTCCGGGAAAAACCGCACCGCACCGGGCGGTGTATGCGTTCATGCGCAGGAAATGACCCCCCGATTCTCGGCAGGGCACCGAAAAGCCCGCCTCCCCCCGGGTCCGGTTACTCGCAGATCCGGTGTGGCAGGGTTGCAGGATCCCGCAGGTAAAGAACTATCCGGTCGATGATCTCGGGGTTGCCCGGCATCATGATATGGCAGTACCGTCCCGGCGGTATCGTGCCGGTAAACGGTTCTGCGGGCAGGATATCAAAGCCGGCGCCGGGAAGGTGTGCGTCGGAATGCGAAATAACGCCGTCGCCGGTATAGGTGGTGCGCCAGCCGTCGTTGCGGTACTCCCAGGTTCTCCCCTGAAACGGCGGGAAAAAGGCCTCCTGCATTGTTCTGTTTTCGGTAACGATCATCCGGTACAGCACATCGCTGCGTGTTCCTGCGGCACGGAGCTCGGTGGTCTCCTCGCTGCCCGGGCGGAGTGCCTGGACTATCAGATCCTCCGCGGGATCATACCTCCGGGGAACAAAGACGCCTGCAAGCGTCCGGAGTATCTCCTTTCCGTAGACGGGATCGTTGAACAGCTCTGCCATCGAGGAACCGTTGTTCGGGGGGCCAAGCCCGATAAACTGGCGCACCCGCTCGCTTCGCTCTTTTCCGTCGAGGATTTCGAGCATATGCCGTACGATAAATCCGCCGGTAGAATGCGAGACGATGTCGACCGGCCCTTCGTATCCATGGGAGATGCGCATTTCCGTGATAAAGCGACGCAATGCCGCCGAAATGGCCGCCGGATGAATATTGCCCATGCCGGAAAAATCAAAAATCCAGCAGGGTATCGATTCTTCGGCAAGGCGGGAGATCAATAATTTCCAGACGGCGGGGGTGCTCTTCCAGCCGTGGACCAGAACGGCCGGGCACCTGCGGGAATTCACGCTCGTATAGTTGGATTTGGGATACGAAATAAATTTTCAATGCGAGGGTATGGTACGGTACCAATTTCATTCCGATATGCCGGGCAGGCCTTAGCTACCTCATCCCGGCAAAGGCAAAATCGATAAATCCTTTGTAGGGATCGACGCCGATCAGCCTCACCCGAATCCGCCGGCCGACCCGGGGCCCCGCCTCTCCCTCCATGACCCTTCCTTCGGCGGGCGGGGCGATAAGCCGGACATAGGTTCCCTTCTCCGAGGCCCCGGTGACGAACGCATCGAAAGTCTCGCCGATCCGGTCCTGCAGGAGGACGGCGGCGGCTGCCTTCCGCATGAAGCGTTCGACTTTCTGGGACGCCTGCTCCCTGTCGCTGAGCCATTCGGAAAGGTCGTCGAGCTCCTCCCGCGTATAGGGGCTGTCTTCCGCGTCGATGACCGATTTTATCAGCCGCTGAATGACAAGGTCGACGTAGCGCCGGTTCGGGGCGGTGCCGTGCGTATAGTCGGTGACGGCAAGGCCGAAGTGGCCGAAGGGCGGTTCGCCGGGTTCGAGCGTTACATATTCGCCGCGTCCGATGAGCTTCACGATCGTCAGGGAAAGGTCCGGGAAGCGCTCGGGATCCGCCTCTCTCCGCCGCGTGAGAAACCGTGACAGCGCCCGGGAATCCGGCTCGGCAGGGAGTTTCTCGCCGTAGGACGCTGCGGTCGCGACAATCTCGTCCCAGTACTTCGGTGTGCGGACGACCCGCTGTATCATGGACACGCCGGCGTTCCCGATAAAGTCCACTATGGTTCCGTTGGCGGCGATCATGAACTCCTCGATAATATACCGTGCCGTGTTTTCCTCCTGGATGACAAGATCGCGCACCGAATCCTCCTCCATCACCGCATTTGCTTCGATGGTTTCGAGATCGAGCGCACCCTGCTGCATCCGGAATTTTTTCAGGCGCATGGTGGTCTCGGTCTGAAGAAGGATCTGCTCCTCGAGCCCGGGGGTGTCCCTGACTGTTCCGGGCATGGGGCCGGTCCCGTCCAGCCAGCCGCCGACTTCCTCGTATACGAGCTTCGCCTTGTTGCGAACATGGGCGCGGTAAATATCGCCGTGGCGGACATTCCCGTCCTGCAGCACGGCGTATTCGATGACGACCGCCCTGCAGTCCTGTCCCGGCAGGAGTGAGGTGATGCCCTTGGAGAGCCTGTCGGGCAGCATCGGGAACGTCACGACGCCGGTGTACACCGAGGTGCCGTTATGGGCCGCATGTCTGTCGGCGGACGAGTATTTCGGGACGAAAAAATCGACATCCGCGATGGCGATCCGGACCCGGGTCTCCCCGTCTGGGCCCCGTTCACAGTATTCGATCTGGTCGAGGTCTTGCGAGTCGATGTTGTCGATGGAGGACCAGAGGAGAGGACGCAGGTCCCGGATCCCCCTCTCCTCAGGAAGAGTCCCCGTGTCGGAGATGGCATCGACCTCTGCACGAACGGACCTGGGGAAACCGGGCTCGAAGCCGTAATCCCGCATAGCGTTCCATGCGATGGCTTTCAGGTCGACAGGGCGGTCGTTTTTCATAGTCAGGTGAAAGATTCGTTTCCGGGCATAAATAGCTCTGGGAAGGGGATTTTGTCAACAGATACTTATGCGAAGGGGGGAAATTCCTCGTTAATGGGAGTGAAGTTTTCCGTTTATTTTGAAAACGAAGCTCTGTGCCGGCGTGTCAAACCCCTTCTCCCGGATATTCCCGCCTATTTTGAGCTCGATTGCGAGGAGGGGCAGTGCGAGATTGAGTGCCGATGGCCGGACGATCCGAACTGGTGTGACTTTCCGTTTCCCATAACGCCGGGAACAGTGTACGTCTTTTCGGGTGAAGGCAAAGATGCGCGGTGCCTCGGGGGAAATTTTTTCGGCCGTGTCGGGGTGATGGTGAAGGATCACGACGACGGGGAAACCATAACGCTTCGCATCTGGCACGAGCTCTTGCATGCGGTTGACCTGCCTGCGGACGACATGAACACCTCACCCTCCGAGTGGATCCCGTCTCCTGTCATGCTGTTCCTGTTCCGTCTGACACACGCTGTTTTCCGGAATTACTGGGAGCGGCGGTACTACCGGTATCTGACAGAACAACTGGAATAACCGGAGATGCTTCTGCGTGCGGTGTTTTTCATGCGTGAAAGGGATGCAAACACTAAAATGACTTGAGCACGGATGCAGATTGATTCATATGAAGCATGGAATAATACTCCTCGGATCTGTCGTTCTCCTCCTCTGTTTCGTGGGCGTCTCTTTCGCGGGAGCGGAAGAGACCGTCGGCGGAGATGTCGGATGGTACGTGGTCTCCTGCAACGTGGACGGGGCATCGGTATATTTTGATGACCAGTACATGGGCGATACCGAAAACGGCAGGCTGAAAATTGAAGTATATACGACTGCAACGCCGTATGCGGAGTATTCCGTTTCAAAACCCGGTTATATGACCTCCACGGGCATCATCGATCAATACCCCGCGAAAGATGAGACCGTGGAGCTTTCGGTAACCCTGGCTGCCGGCACCCCGGCTCCCACGAACTTTCTGATCGGCGGCGACGTGGGGTACTATGTCTTTTCAACGAACGCCAAGGCGGCAAAGGTCTACTTTGACGGCGAATATAAAGGGGAGACCGAAAACGGGGAGCTCAAGGTGAGGGTGTATATAACCGGGACCCCTTACACGGGCTACCGGGTGGAAGCGGACGGGTACGAGCCGCTCGACGGGACATTTACCGCAGTCCCCCCCAAAGACGGTGAGATCGGCATCAATGCCGATCTCGTACCTCTGACACCGGAAACCTCTGCGGAAGCGACGCCGCTTTCGCCGGTGACGGTGCTTGTGGCGGGAATGGTCGCACTGCTGCTGATCGCGTCCCCGAAAAAATAATCAATCCCCTTTTTCGCCCGCCTTTACCGTTCGCGCGAAAGCATGCCCGCCCAGACGCACTGCCCGTAGGAGATGCAGCCGTCCCCGAGCGGAAAGTCACTGTTGATGAGACATTCCAGTCCCGCCGCGGTGATCTCTCCTGCAATAGTCGTGCGGATGGCATGGTTGTAGGCAACGCCGCCCGAAAGCGCCACGGTTGGTATCCCTTCTGTCCGTGCCGCCCGGATGGCCATCGCGGCAATGCCTCTCGCGAGGTTGTACTGGAATGAGGCTGCAATCGCCGGGATCTCCTCCCCCTTTTTCATGCGTGCCTGCGCCTCTGCCATGAGCGCCCTTGTCACGAGAACCTCCCGGCCGCCCTCACGGGAAAAGACGAGCTCCCAGGGTTCGGCCCGCCCCCGTGACGCGACTGATTCGAGCTTCATCGCGGGCTCGCCGTCGTAGGTCTTTTCCCGGCAGATGCCGAGCAGCGCAGAAGCGGCATCGAGCACCCGCCCGGTGCTGCTGGAGAACGGGGTGTTGACTCCGCGGACGATCTGGCGGTCTACGACGTCGATCATCGTATCGCTCCAGCCACGCTCCCGCAGGAGTGCCGCGGTGCCATCGCCCGGGAGGATCCCGTACAGCATGCGTTCCGGGAACCGGACAGCCGCATCGCCGCCCGGCATGGGCACCGGTTCGAGGTGGGCGACCCTGTCGAGCATCGGTGCCTGTCCGGCAAAGATCTCGCCTCCCCAGACGGTGCCGTCATCGCCGTACCCCACCCCGTCGATGGCAATCCCGATGCAGGGCTTCTGGGTAGTGGCGGCGATATGGGCCTTATGGTGCTGTACTGTGACGAGTTCTGCACCGCATTCCCCGGCAAGCACCTGTGCATACCGGGTGGAGAGGAACTGCGGGTGCAGGTCATGGGCGATAACGGTGTACTCCGCACCGACGAGCCTTCCGATCGTCTCAATCGTCTCTTTCAGGTACTCCAGCGTCGCCGGATTCCGGACGTTGCCCACGTGGGGCGATGTGTAGCAGAACCCGTTCCTGTACACCGTGATATTGGCATTAAGCTCCGGCCCCACCCCGAGAATGCAGGCGTCGCCGAGATCAATCCGTGTCCGTTTCGGGGCAAAACCCCGGGAGAGGCGGATGATGTATCCGTCCCTCACGACGGAATCGTCGCAGCGGTTGCGGATGATGCGGTCATGGGCAAGGAAAAAATCCACATCATCCTTCAGCTGGGACATGGCGTGGTCGGTATCGGTAATCATCGGGTACCCGGGGGAGTTTGCGCTTGTCATGACAAGGAACGGATGGTGCAGGCAGGAGAGGAGAAGGTGGTGCAGCCCGGTGTAGGGGAGCATGCAGCCGATGGTATGAAGGTTGGAGATGTCCGCGTGGGCGATAGGGTCTTTCTTGACCATGACGGCGATCGGGTGTTCTGGCCCGGTCAGGCACGCACGCACGCTATCGGAGACACGTGCGATGTCGTCGAGATGCTCCGCCTTCACCATCACTGCGAGCGGTTGCTCCGTCCGTCCGAGCCGCCGTTTCAGCTCTCCCGCGGATGCCTCGATGCAGGCGATGTGAAACCCCCCGATACCGCGGATTGCCACGATGCTCCCTTCGTCGAGCAGGCGGGCGGTCTCCCGGACCGGGTCGGCGAAGGGCAGGATGACGCCCTTCGTATCAAAGGGCGTGAGTGACGGGCCGCATCGGGCGCAGGCAATCGTCTGCGCATGATGCCTTCTTTGTCCGGGATCGTTGTACTCGCGTGTGCATTCCGTGCAGGGTGGAAACGCCTCCATCGTCGTGCGTTCCCGGTCGTACGGAAGGGAATCGATGATGCTGTACCGGGGTCCGCAGTTGACGCAGGAAGTCGCCCAGTACCGCTCGTACCGGCCCCCGTGTGAAAAGATGTCGGTGCGGCACTCGTCACAGAGCGCGACGTCGGCGGGAATGAATCCGGAGAGTGCGCCTGCGGAACTTTCGAGGATCACAAAACCATCCGGCGGTGGCCCCCGGATCTCCCCGACAACCACCCGGTCTATCCGGGAGAGCGGCGTTCCCCTGCCGATCTCCGCAAGAAATTCCTCAAACCTGTCCCCAAACGCATGAATTTCGACCTGGCTTCCGAGGTTCCTGACCGTTCCGCGGATACCGAATGCATGGGCGGCTGCATATACAAAAGGGCGGAATCCGACACCCTGAACAATACCGTGGACAAAAATCGTTCCTTTGTTCCGCATGGCAAATACTAGACAAATTTTATTGAGTTAAACATCAATATAATATTGGGTCTTTACTTTGACAGGGCATATCAGAATCGTCAATGATCCAGTTGAACTGGTCCCTCTTCTTGTGTGTTTCAACAATACCAATTATAAACAAATTTACGATACCCTGAATAAAACATGGTCGACGGAAGAGGAGCTGGTTGATGCTGTGAGCGGCGAATGCGTCGCTGAATGTATTGCGATTTTGAAAAAAGGCAATCTCATCGAAGAACGGTGGCGAATGCCGAAACCCGGAGAAAAACCACTGAAGGAATTTAAAACGACGTACAGTAAATTCCGTGCCAACTTCCAGTGCTCCATGGCAGATCTCGGCGATCTGCTCCATATATCCATTTCGGACGACGAGGAATTGCGGCTCATCGTCGATCAGGTCCAGCATGATGTGAACGGCGGCAACACGTCAATCAACGATCTCGCCCGGAAATACAACGTGAGCCCCGTCTTTATCAAGGGGCTGGCAAAACGGATGCCTCATCTCGACGTTCGGGGACAGGGGTTGGTGCACCTTGACGGCACGGATCGATGATCCCCTGTATATTATCCTGCGAAGCAAACGCGAAGCCACGAGATTTCAGATCCTTGTCGAGATCGCGGAGCACCAGCCGGCGGTCCGTCAGCAGGAGATTGCCGACAAACTGGGAATCACCCCGCAGGCGGTGTCGGAATATATCCGCGAACTGGTCGAGGACGGGATGGTGAGCTCACGGGGGAGGGGGCGGTACGAAGTGACCCATACGGGTATTGAATGGGTGCTCTCCAATTCCGAGGCACTCGAGAGTTACGCCCGCCACGTGACCCGCGACATTATCCAGCAGGTCTCGGTCTGGACCGCGGTAGCAGCCGAACCGATCAGAAAAGGGGACACAGTAGGAGTCTTTATGAAGGACGGGTGGCTGTATGCGTCGCATTCCGGGCAGGACGCGATGGGTGAGGCGATCATGGACGCCGTTTCCGGCACCGACGTCGGTGTGGCCCGGTTGAACGGCATTATCGATCACACCGGGGGGGTCGTGCACGTCTGCAAAGTCCCCCGTATCCAGCGGGGGGGTTCGCGGAACGTGAAGAGGGATGCGATGCTCGGCATCATCGAGGGAGTGAAGATGGTGGGTGCCGTCGGTCTCGAGGCGTACTTTGCACTCGAATCGGCAGGGCGTGTGCCCGATATGTTCTTCGGGGCCCGCGAGGGTGTGATCGAGGCGGCGTTTCACGGTATCGAGTGCGCAATCGTTATCGTGGATGAGGAGTTCACCGATTTTCTGAAACGACTGGAGACCGTGGGCCTCAATTATACGATCCATGATCTGATTGCCCAATGAATATTATTGTCCTCCCCCAGCGGGGGCTGTATCGCCTTTTTTTTCACGACGGGAGACGGGTCACCGCTATCGGCACGGTCGAGCTTGTCAGGACAGGCAAGGGCTACCGGCCGAAACAGTACCAGGTAAAACGATTCGGTACGCGCCACCTGAAAAAGACGCCCACGAAAGAGCTTGCCGGTACGCTTCGCGAATCGGAGGTACGTCTTGCGGTCCGCGACGAAGCTTTCGAATCGTTTCTCGGCGATCTCCAGATACCGTTCGGTATCGTGGACGCCTGCCGGATGTGTTTTCTCGAAGACCGGGTGACGCCGCTCAAGAAGAAGAACGCGATCCGGTACGGGAAGGAACAGATCTGCGAAGAGTGTGCACGGCGCGAACTCCGGCGCGAACTCGGATACGTGGGCGGCATGGGATCCCTCTCCTACGGCCATCTCGAGCATCTCCTCGATCTCTACCGTGATCTCGACCGGGTGCTCGGGATGGTGCAGCCCGATCGCGTCGACGCGGGCACGACGCTGTTTGACCTGATCGAGGCGCATCCCGTCCAGAAAACGTCAAAACTCGCCGATCTTCCCCTGCCCGGGGTATTCATCCGTGCAGCGGGCGTGGAGTCGCTCATGCCCGCACAGCAGCTCAGTGTCGACGCGGGTCTTCTCACGGGCCGCGATCTGCTCGTCGTCGCGGCAACTGCAAGCGGAAAGACCTTTATCGGTGAAATGGCCGGCATTAAGGGAATGCTCGAAGGGCGGGGACAGGTGCTTTTTCTCGTCCCCCTCGTCGCACTGGCGAACCAGAAATACCAGCGTTTCAGGGAGCGCTACGGCGAATTCGCCCGTGTATCGCTCCATGTCGGGGTGTCGCGGCTCAATCTGCCCGAGACCCGGATTGCCGCCGACCGCGACCTGCGTGCGTCTATTGTCGTGGCCACGTACGAGGGCATCGACCACGCCATCCGGTGCGGCAAACGGCTGGGGCGCATCGGCACGATCGTCATCGACGAGGTGCAGATGCTTGAAGACGAAGAACGGGGCCACCGGCTCGACGGCCTCATCTCGCGCCTGAAATATATCGCCCCGGAGGCGCAGTACCTCTATCTCTCCGCCACCATCGGCCTGCCCGGCCTGCTCGCAAAAAAACTGAACGCACAGCTCGTGCGGTACAGCGAGCGCCCCGTTCCGCTCGAGAGGCACCTGATATTTCTTGAGAGAAACCAGAAGATCCCGACCATCAAAAAACTCACGACCGCCGAATACCGCCAGCGATCGTCCCGGGGATACCGCGGGCAGACCATCGTCTTCACGAACTCCCGGGCACGGTGTCATGTGATAGCCGATGCTCTCGGCGCGTCTGCGGCTCCCTATCATGCAGGCCTGACCGCACGGGAGCGGCGGGATGTGGAAGACCGGTTCTTAAAGGGAAAACTCGCCGTCGTCGTGACGACCGCGGCACTTGCCGCCGGTGTCGATTTTCCCGCGTCGCAGGTGATATTCGACTCGCTTGCGATGGGTATCAGCTGGCTCACCGTGCAGGAGTTCTCCCAGATGATGGGGCGGGCGGGCCGTCCGGATTTCCACGACCTCGGGAAAGTGGTCGTGCTCGCGGAACCGGGAGGGAGCTATCGCCGCGACGACCGGCACACCGAGGAGGAGGTGGCGATTATGCTTCTCAAAGGTGAGATGGAGGAGGTGGCGCCGGTCTATGACACCGAGGCGTCGTCCGAGGAGTTTGTCGCGAATGCGATCGTATGCCACGGGAACATCGAGGATATCCGCCGGATGGATGAGACGATGGTCGGGGAGGTGGAACCGGTCCTGCCGCTCCTCCTCGAGCAGTGTCTCGTGAAAAAAGCCGGTACACGAATTGAACTCTCCGATCTGGCACGTGTCATGGCAGAGCACTTTATCGGCATCGAGCGCCTTACGACGATCCGCAGGCTCATCGGGACAGTGTCCGAGCCGCTTGACATCGTCGCCGAACTTGAATGCGGCGAGGAGGGGGAGACGGTACCGAAAGAATCCGCCGGCAAAAAGGAGTTCGGTTCGCGGCAGCGTTCCCGCCGCGGGTAATTTTTTATTTATTCCTGTACGAGGCAGACCCAGCGGTCGTAGATGGGGTCCCTGTCGGTCTCAAAGACCTCGACACGCCGCCCCTGTGCCGCACACCACCCGGAAACCATGCGAATCTCCGCCTCCGTAGCGGTGGAGAAGAGCGTCTCCCGGGAAAGGAACAGCATCTCCTCGACGATTGCCTCCCAGAGATCTGCCTGATAGGGTCGTATGTCGCCGAGCATCAGCCCGACAGCCCTGTCGGCGGGCGGGCAGTAGACCGATGCATCCGTCCCGTCGATCCACATCGTATCCTCCGGACGAAGCCGCCCGGTTGCGAGACCGAGAGAGAGCAGTGCGGGGTCATTGTCATAGGCCAGCGTGGTCGTGCCGAGTCCGCGGAGCACGGCCGACGCAACCCCCGAACCGCAGCATCCGTCGATGCAGCTCGTTCCCCCGAACCCGCTCCAGACGCCGGTGAGAAGATCGCGGATCTCAGTGTCACGGCCGGGCCGCGTGTCCTCCGGTGCCGGCTCCACTCTTTCCCGGAGATCGCGGCAGTAATACTCGCGAAGCCCGGCGAGCCACGTGTCCCGTGATTCCTGGTAGATCTCGGCGTCCAGCTCCTCGGCACGCTCATAGATCTTCATGCCGGGTCCCCTGAACACAAAATGGACGGCAAACCAGACGTTCTCTGAGCGAAGCGCCAGTGCGAGGGGCTGCTCTGCCTCGTCGATGACCAGCCGGGCGGCGTCCGCCGCAAGGTCAAGTATCGTCTGTGAATATCTTCCGTCGACAAGCTCCGCAAAGGTCGGTTCGACACAGGTGAGCTCATCGATCTCGAGCAGATCGGCGAGAATCATGCAGCCCTCTCGATACGGACACCTTCGGGTGCCCTGATTGTCCCGTCCACCCGGGCATTCTCGTGCAGTACCAGGCTTCCGCACCGGACATCGCCGAGAACATGCACCCCGGCGCTGATCTGCACCGGACCGCCGCCCGTCACATCACCGTGGACGGTCGAGAGATCGGCGATTGTGACACGCTCCTTCGCCTTGAGGCTCCCGAAGATCGTCGCTTCTTCCATCACATGGATCGAATCAGCCCTGATATTCCCGTGGAGCCGGCATTTCGTCCCGATCGTCATTGTACCGGGGACGGAGAATTTCTCCATCGTAAGAACCGATGACGTCGGAATCATCAGCGGTGCCCCTGCGGCCTGTCGGTCATCACCCTCGTCATCGTCATCCCCGAAAAATTCTTTCATGAAATTATCCAGCTCCTCCTCCTTTTCAATGCCGAGGAGTGCCACGAGATAGAGCACGATATACGCGATTACCGGCATCGGGTTCCGTATCGAGATCCATCCTTTCGCCTCGAATCCCTTCTCGATAATCACGTTGTCGCCGATATCAAGATCCCCGGAGACGACGAGCCTTCCCTGGATCGTCACTCCTTCTCCGAGGTATGCATCCTGCCGGGAAACGACATCTCCCCGGATCTCGCAAAAATTGTCGATGCGCACGTCCCCGTCGGCGAGGATGTTCCCGTTAATGCTGCAGAATTCGCAGATGACGACATCATCGCCCTGCAGCCCGTAATCGATCTTGCACCGGTCCCCGATGACGATGCATCTATCCGTCTTCAGGGTGTGTTCCTGCAGTTCGGTGTTGTCGGGCAGTGAACACTGCATCAGCCAGTCGGAAACGCCACGCTCCATCTCACGCCGCCTTGGGTGAATGTTTCACGTCGCAGCCTTATCAGTCTTATTGATCACATCCGCAACCGGTGCGGCGGGAGCCCTGATCACAACGATCCCGGACGCTCCGGGAAAAAAAATGTGCCCCGTCACGAGGACAGGGGGGTTAAGACAGCGGCCTCTTCGAGCCGCGACTTGATGATATCCACCCTTCGGACGGGGTAGATCAGCTTCACGTTCTTGAAAAGCTCGCGGGATGCATCGCCGGAGACGACCTCCTTGACGAAGGAATCGAAGTCCATCTTCGACGCCGTCAGAATCAGCTGCTCGGTGATCATCTTCCTGATCGCGTGCACCTGGCTGATGTTCGCCCGGGAGAGTGTCAGGCAGGTGACCGTGAGACGGAGTTTCTTTCCTTCCTTCGTCGTCACGAGCACGATGCTGTCGATACGGGACGTCCGCCTCTTCACGAGCGCCCGGAGGTAGTCGCGTGTGACCGCGTGGCCCACGAACTGGGTATACGCGGCGTCGCCTGCGACGTTGTCGACCCGAAACCGCATCTTGATCTGCTGTTTCGAGTAGTCGTGTGTCATCTCACCGAGCGTCGTCTGCATGATGCGGCCGATCACGTTCTCGGGATTTCCGGAGATTGTATCCCCGATGTATACTTTTTCAAAGGAGTCGGGCGCATAGACCTTGAACCAGCTCTTCGCCTTCCATCCTTCCACTCTTCGTCCAATCTGTTTTCGTCTTGCCACATTACCACCTCATTGTTTCATCATTCCTTTTTCCTCGTTTTTTAGAGGAACCTGAAGACTTCTTCGGGTTCTCCCATCAGTTGTGCCACCCGTTCGGGCCACTGCGACACATCAAATCCTTTCTGGGCGAGGAATGCGGCCGTCCACCGTTCAAGCCCGATGCCTGAACAGCCCGACCAGCACTCTGCACCACTCTGGATCTTGACGTTGAAGCCTTTCGGGTATTTATTGCCGTTTACGCTGACGTTCTGGAACTCGAGCCACCCGTTGCTGTAGGGCAGGATCGCCTCGTAATCGCGGGTGCCGATACTCTCGTTTTCGGAAACCCCGACAAGACCTTCCTGTGCCATAAACCACGGCGTGACCCGTGCACACCGCCATTCGAGCTCAAGCAGCTCGTCAAAGACACGGGTATAAGCCTCGTGCAGCCGGTCCGCCACCTCGACCGTCTGCTCGGCGGTGCCGAGCCAGAGGACTTCGATCCGGTGGAATTCGTCCACCCGCTCGATCCCGTGGATGCCGCCGCTCTCGTAACGGTGCGATGTGCCGCTCCGGTCAAAGACCCGGGCGGGAAGGCAGTCGTTTGCGAGCGTTTCTCCCTGCACGAACGGCCAGAACGGCGGGCACTGCGCATAGCACATCCCGCCAACCGGTCCGTCGAGCCGGTCGCGGATCATCTCGATCGGGACTTCGCCGGTCACCTTGAAGTAATCCGCCACATCCTCCCAGTAGGCAGGATCGCGGGTCTTCGGGGTGCAGACGTAGTAGATCTCGGGGTACACGCCCTTTGCGTGGCCCGAGCGTTTCCAGACCTCCCACGGGACGAGCTTCGGGAAGATCATCTCGGAAAACCCGAGCGGGCGGATGATCTCCTCGACGACGATCGTCTCAAACGCCCGGAACAGGCGGACGGGCTGCGGGCCGAAGATCCACTGTCCCCGCGAGGCGCCGTGCTTGATCCAGCCCCGCTTCAGCATCTCCGCAGTCGGATCGTCCGTGAACCGCACGGGCTGTTTCGGGCTTTCGTAGATCAGTTCCCAGTGCTCCGTCTTACCGCCGTAGGCATGCGCCTCCGCTTTCTCTTCGATAAGACGCACGAGCCGGTCGGGCACCCGGTTTTCGAGATCCGTCGGGCCGACGTCCAGCGTGAGGGTCACCCCTTTCTCATCCGCAGCCGTCTCCTTAATCATGGGGAGGCGCGGGATTGCCGCCGGGTCGACCGTGCCGGTCAGGCGGACGGAAAACGCGATTATATCAATGCTCCGGATGCCGATCCGGTGCCTGCCGAGTACGGGTGCCAGCTGTTTCCTGAAACGGAACAGGGCGTCATGTGCCCGGGTATACGGCCCGCTCTCAATCTCGAGATGCAGGACGCTCCCCGCGGCATTCCACGCCGTGATCCGTCCGATATCGGTTGGTTCCGCTTCTGCGGGCACCCCGCGCTGAAACGTGCTCCTGTTTGCCTCATCCACAGCCTGTCCGATCGCTGCAACCGCCTCGTCGGGGATATCACCGCTCGTAACCAGATCTGCGTTTAGTGAGAAGCGTAACAACATACTTCCTCCGCTATTGCCAGATTCATCAGATAATCATCCACTGATGCGATGACGGAGCGCATTTTCGTGCCGTTAATCTCCGTCATCACGTGTCCCTCTTCCGCAGTCGTCCTCATCAGGGAGAGATTGTCCGCCCGTATCGCCTCCGCCACGCAGACGGAATGGGCGTGTGCGGTCCGGATGGTGCCGTCGATCCGTATCATGATGTCAGCGCCTCCAGAATGCCGTTTTGGAAACGGCCGGTCTGTTCCGCAGGCACCCGGGCTCCTGCACGGGCCGCGTGGCCGCCCCCCTCTCCGCCGCATTCGCGGGCAATCCGGTGAAGGAGCGATCCGAGATCCGTGTCGATGCCGGCGGGGCGGCGTGCGGAGACGGTGCAGGTATCCCCGGTGCATGCCATCACCACCACGGGGGCGGTGTGCATCTGCGAGTACGCAATCGCGTCGGCGACGGCGCCGGTCATGCTCGCGTTCTCCGTCTCGAAGAACGGGGCGGTATCGGAGACCCGGCGGACGCTCCTGACAGCACCGATGACGGTATGGCGGTAGGCACGGGCGATCTCCCACGCCTCCTGCAGTCCCGTGGAGGACCGGAGGCACAGGGCTATGGCAAGTCCGCCTTTCCCCGATTTTCCGCATGCATCAAGCACCGCTGCAAGCGTGTGCGCATCGTGAATGATCTCGCGGCCCAGTTCGTACCGGTCGCCGTAGAGCGCCTCCATCGCCTCCGCCGGTGCGGCGGGTGCCATCTCAAGAACGAGACGGGAAATGAGGCACTCGCTGTCGGTCGATTCCTCCGTGGTGCATCCGGCAAGCAGCGACGATACGGAGGTTTCCTCCCCGCTGATCCCCTCGATGTAGGGATCGACGGCGAGGATGAGCTGCTCGGCGGCATCCCTGCCGGGAAGCCGGAGCCCCCTGCGGGGAACGATGGTTCCCGCGGCCATCCCGTCATTGCAGATGTCACGGTTGGTGCCGGTGCATGTCTGCCGGTCGCCGATCATCCCCGTGATGGCAAGGCCCGCAAGATCCCTGTTGTCACCGAGCTCCTGTGCAACACGATACGCCATGCCTGCCGCCGAACAGCCGGTCTCTCCGTCCTCGCCTTCGAGGCGCGGATTCACGTGCCACGGCCCCGCAAAGTGCGGGAGATGGTGGTCGATGACCATGGTCTCCTCCGGAAGATCCTCGAGCGCGGCTCCGAGATCACAGAGCAGTACATTCTCCTCACCGCGAACGTCCTCGGGAACGATGCGATCCCTGACGCTCACGCAAAAGCCGATCCCCGCCCGTGCAAGGGCCTGACAGAGGATCGCCGCTCCTGCAATGCCGTCTGCATCGTCATGCGTATAGATACGCACGTGCCCGCAGGCACGCAGCCGTTCTCCGAGGTGTTCCGCAGCGGATGAGAGGGACATGGATTATCTGGACAACAGGAACTCTGCAGTATCCGGTTTGTACACCCAGCCCTTCGGCATCCTCCCCGACCTGACGTAATAACGTACAAGACGGCGGACTTTCGATTCCGTCAGCTGGAGCTGGCGTTTGTTGTGGAGATCGGATTTGTTCTCTGCGAGATGCTTCCGTATCCCGAGTGCCTTCACAATCAGGTTGCGCAGGTCATCAGGGATGGCGGGCGCAAGCCCTTTTTCATCGATGATTTCTCCGATGCGCTTTCCGGTTGCGAGTTTTACACTGGGAACGCCGTATTTGTCGCGAAGCACCAGACCGATTTCACTGGTTGACTTCCCGGCTTTCTGGAGATCCACAATGATCTTCTCGATATCTTTCGTGTCCGTGTTGGACCATTCAGGTGCTTCGGTGCGGACTGGCCGGACGGATCCGGATTTTCCCCTGCGCCGAGCATGCATTCGTGCCAATTGTTCACCACCTGTGTTTTGTTATACTACGCGTAAGTCCACAAAAAGAGCAGTATGTCACTGACTCTTATGTAATCCCAAGCCACGTTGGGGCAATGCCATACGGCACGTCGGACTTACATCAGCCAGCACTTATTGTAGAAAAAGTGCTGTATGGTATTGAACAGGTACCGAGATAAGGCTTTTCGTCGACCGAAAGCGAGTGGTATTTGAGGATGTGAAAACCAGTACAGTGGTAAACGGTGGACAGACTGATGGGAAGAGTACTATATGCCTTCAATTCGGAGAGACTCTGGCTGACGGCCATCGGAGTGACGACGTGTATCACAATCCTGGTAACCTTCGTGTCGCTGACGGAAGGATTCACCATCGTGTTCCCTCACCTCTTTTACCTCCCCATCATTCTCACCGCCTACCGGTATCCCCGCACCGGCATCCCGTACGCCGTTCTCCTCGGGGTCCTGTACCTCCTCATGGTCGCGGCGTTTACTCAGGCGACGCTGACCATACTCGCCGCCGCAGCGATCCGCACGGTCATCTTCATCGCGATTGCGGGCGTTGTCTCCCTCCTGTCGGGCGCCCTGCAGCGGGAAGAGCTGAAATACCGGACCATGTTCGAGCACACGGGTGCGGCAACGGCGGTATTCCGGGCCGATGGAACCATTGCCATGGTGAACGGTGAATTCGTGCGCCTTCTCGCCTCCCCGGCAGCGGACCTGATCGGGCGGCCGTGGCAGACGATCCTTTCGCCCGAAGACAGGAAGCGCTTCGGGCCCGCAACGGAAGGCCTTGCCAACGGGACATTTGAGATCCGTCTCACCCGGAAGGACGGCACCCCGCTCGATGTCGTCGCAACATCGGGCAAGACGCCCTATACCGGGATAATGGTCTTTTCGTGTGTCGATATCACCGAGAAAAAACGCACTGAAGAAGCGAATCTCTTTCTGGCGTCTATCGTGGAGTCTTCCGACGCTATCGTGACCGGGCAGGACCTCGACGGAACGATCATCAGCTGGAACCACGGTGCCGAGAAGAATACCGGGTATACGGCGGTGGAGGTCATCGGGCAGCCGTCATCGCTTCTCGTTCCGCCCGGGCGGGAAAGCGAAATCGCCATGATCCTCGGGAAGATCAGGGCCGGCGAGCATATCGACCATTTCGAGACGGTCCGCGTCCGCAAGGACGGATCGCATTTCGACGCCTACCTGATCGTCTCGCCCATCCGCACCGTCGGGGGCGAAATCGTCGGGGCCTCAAGCATCACCCGTGACATCACGGAACAGAAACAGGCGGAGGAGAACCTGAAGGAAGCCAACGAGGAGGCGAACCTCTACCTCGATATCATGGCGCACGACATCAACAATGCCAATACTGTTTCGATGGGCTATGCCGAATACTTCACGGAAGTACTTGAGGGATCCGAGCGGGAATTTGCACACAAACTGCTCTCCAGCGTGAAAAAAAGTGTTGAGATCATCGACAACGTTTCGACCATCCGGCGGCTCCGGCAGGAGAGCGCCACCCTTCGCCCCGTCTCCCTCGACGATGTGATCCGCGAGGAAATCCGGCATTTCTCCGGAACGAACATCGCCTACGAGGGGTGCAGCGTCCGGGTCATGGCGGACGACCTGCTCTCCGAGGTCTTCACGAACCTCTTCGGAAACGCCGTCAAGTTTGCGGGTTCGGATGTCCGCATCGGAATCGGAGTGTCTGAAGAGGATGACGCTACCGTTTCAATCTCCGTCGACGATACCGGCCCCGGCATCGCCGACGAGGACAAGCCCGGGATATTCACCCGGTTCCAGCGTGGGAAGAGCAAAAAGAGCGGTAAAGGCCTCGGCCTTTTCATCGCCCGCATGCTGGTCGAGCGGTACGGCGGGTCCATCCATGCGGAGGACCGCGTGCCGGGCAGCCCCGGGAAGGGCGCACGCATCGTCTTTACGCTCCGGCGTGTCCCCTGAAAGGCGCGGCGGCAATCTTTATTTCCTGAAACGCCGATATGATGACGCAGTTATCTCGCGATAATAGTCTAGCGGTAGGACAGTGGCTTCCCAAGCCTCTAGCCCGGGTTCGATTCCCGGTTATCGCATTCTGATGCCATTTTCAATTCCGGTATTTTCAATATCTTTTCGTGAATGTCGCTGTGCAGCATTTTCCTCCTGTTTCCTCCTCATTGCCGCCGCTCCGACCCTCAACCCTTAAATGCCCCGACGCATATAACACAGGTATGCCCGATGCACCGCCCGTAACGGAAACGGTGAAGGACGTGGAGACGGAGAAGGAGATCGAGATCCGGTACGCTCCCGAACTCGATCGCATCAGTGCGTCCATCGAGGCGTTTGCGGACGGGAAATGTTCGCATGTGGCGGTCATCTCCGATCCTTTCGCCGGGCAGGCGGTGCTCATCGACGAGATCCGGAAACGATACGGGGACCGCATTTTTTATTTCTCGTTCGAATCGGTTGTTTCGCGTAAGGATTTCATCGCGACGATCCGGCGGCAGCGGGAGAAGGATATCATCATCATCGACCGCTGCCACTTTCTCGCACTCCGGAGAATCGGCGGATTCGACCTGCTGGACGAATTTCTCCACCTGCTCACGTCGTCCCGGAAGCTCTTCGTCACGACATGGAACAGTTATACCTGGTCGTACCTGGACTCTGTCCGAAACATCAGCGCCTATTTCCCGGAAGTGATTCACCTCCCCCAGATGGACGTTCCGATGCTGAAATCCATCATTCTCGGCCAGTATTCCGGGGAGATCCAGTTCGTCGACGACACCCCGAGAGTCGAGAAGCGGTTTATCTCCGTCACGTGGAAAGAGGCGGAGATTCTGAAAAGAACTGTCAGGTATCCCTATTTTGGCATCCACCCCGAGTATCTCGGGAGGAGCGCCGGCACCTATGATTCCGTGGCGGCGGAGGACATCATATTCAGGCGCATCCAGAAGATATCGGAGGGCAACCTCGGGATCGCACTGAAAATCTGGGAAAACAGCTTCTCGTACCCCCACATCCGGGCAAGTTCGATCCCGGATGCGCAGTGCATCATCGACCTGACCGTGAACGAGGCATTCCTGCTTCTCATCATCCTCTCCATGGACTCCATTCACACCGACGACCTCCGGGAGATCGCCGGGCCCGAGATGGAGATAGAAAAGGTGCTCTACCGCCTGCACAACCTCGGGCTCGTGGAGGAAAAAGACGGGCTGTACACGGTCCAGCCCGAAGCCCTGAACTGCTCGGCAGTATACCTCAAACGCATGCGGATGGTGTGGTAAATGGCGAACGGAATCGACACGCAGATTATCGATGTTCCCCTCTCGGTCTTTGATACGGTCAATACCGGCACGGTCATTTATATCCTCTCGATCATCGTCGTCGCGTGGCTGCTTGTAAAAATCACGGGTTTTGCGCTCAAGAAGATCTCGGCACGATTCTGGACGTACCGCTCCACGGTGACGACCCTGATCCCGCTCCTGCAGATCGTCATCTACGCGGCAGCGATCTATTACATCGTCACGGCGGTGATCGAACCGACGCTCAACCAGCTGATTGCGTTCTTCGGTCTGTTCGGCGCCGCCCTCGGTCTCGGTCTCAAGGACATCTTCGGCGATATCGCGGGCGGAATCGTGATCACGTTCGAAAAACCCTACCAGATCGGGGACAAGGTCACCATCGGCGAGCACTACGGGGAAGTCGTGGACATCGGCATCCGCTCCACCCGCATCGTGACGCCCGACGACTCGCTCGTCTCGGTGCCGAATTACTTTGTCTTTTCCCAGCCGTCATCCAGCGCCAATGCCGGAAAGCCGGAGATGATGGTCGTCATCGATGTCTACACGAACGCGGCGAGCGATTCGGTCCGGGCGATGAAGATCTTAAAGGACGCGGTCATTACGTCAAAATACGTCTATATCTCGAAAGATCGCCCCTACACCGTACTTGTCGAGGACTTCCCCTACTACCGGCGCATCCGTGCGAAGGCATACGTCAACGATCTCCGGTCTGAATTTGAGTTCAGGTCCGAAGTGACCCGCCGCGTGTGGGTGGAGTATGCCCGGGAAGGCATCACGGCACCGGAACCCGTTCTGCTCCGTGATGAAGCCAAACACTAAAATTCACCTTTTTCTGCCCTGATTGTGGCAAAGGAATAAATAGTCGGAAGGAAATCTCACGTTCAGTGGAAAGGTGGAGAATATGACGTTTACGGAGGAGGGTATCGAATAAACTGCGGCACTGCGTACCGCGGCTTTCGGGCCTGTCGCCCCCCTGTCAGGGAATGGTGTCATCCGGGCGATAGACATTAACGCAAAAATTCCCGGTAATGCCCGGGCATGCCATCATCGTCACCATGCTCGCATCATAACGATCCGGATCGGCCGGGTTGCGGCAGACATCCGGGCCGGGAAATCAGAATAATGCCGGACAACCGGGCCGTACGACCCGGCCTCCGCCGCCTTTGACCGGCTCTCTCTGCAGGTTCATCTGTTTCCCAGGGTCGATTCCTCCCTCCCGGCAGTTTCCGATCGCATACAGATAATCACCCGTTGCCATGAGTACGCCCCTTCACACACTCCCGGTCGACGAGGCGCTCGCCCACCTCAAAACCCGCCCTGCAGGCCTCACACCCGAGGAGGCAGCAGAGCGGCTGAAGACCGCTGGATTCAACGAACTGGAAACGAAAATACGCAAGAATTACCTCCGGGTATATGTCCGCCAGTACGTGCAGTTTTTTGCCCTGCTCCTCGAGATTGCCGCCGTACTGTCGTTCGTTGCCCATTCCTACGCGCCGGGTGAGGGGTACGACCTGCTCGGGTATGCGATTCTCGGGGCCGTCGTCATCAATGCGTCGTTTGCGTTCTGGCAGGAGTACAAAGCGGACAAGACCCTTGAGGCGCTGACCCGGCTCATCCCGAAGCTGGTGCAGGTGCGGCGTGATGCATCCACGGTAAAGATTCCTGCCCGAACCGTTGTCCCCGGGGACATTCTCGTGCTGGAGGAGGGGGACCGGATACCTGCCGACGGCATCCTGATCGAAACCAATTCCCTGTATCTGAACAATGCCACCCTGACAGGCGAGTCGAGGCCGGTGAATCGCCGGGAGGGGCCTGCCACCATAGACGACGGCTTGACGGAATTAAAGAACGTCGTCTTTGCCGGGACCACCGTCGTTTCCGGAAACGGCGTTGCCGCCGTCTACGCGACAGGGAAGACGACGGAGTTCGGGAAGATTGCAATCCAGGCAAAGGAGGTCAAAAAACCCCCGACGCCGATGCAGCAGGAGATTATCCGGATCACCCGCATCCTGACCGCGGCAGCGCTGCTCGTCGGTGCGGTCTTTTTCGTGCTGGGGTTCGTTTCCGGCCGGGGTTTTTTCATCTCCGCGATCTTTGCCCTCTCCCTGATTGTCGCCAACGTGCCGGAGGGGATGCTCCCCACCATCACCCTCTCGCTCTCGCTTGCCAGCCAGCACATGGCCCGGAGAAACGCCCTTATTAAAAACCTCGATTCGGTCCAGACCCTCGGGAGTGCGACCGTTATCTGCTCCGACAAGACCGGCACCATTACCCGGAACGAAATGACCCTCAAGGAGCTCTATCTTGCGGGAGGCGAAGTGGTCTCCGTCTCCGGGGAGGGCTATTTTCAAAACGGAGACTTTCAGGCTGCGAACCCCGGGGCATCATATCAAAAACGGCTTCACTTCTTCCTCCGCGCCGGCCTCCTCAACTGCCGTGCGGCAATCGACGGGCAGAGTGCGATCGGGGACCCGACCGAACTCGCTCTCGTCGCCGCCGCCCGGAAAGGCGGTGTCGATACCGGGGGATACGCGAAGGTGAAGGAGTTTCCGTTTACGAGCGAACGGAAGATGATGTCGACCGTCGCCGATCATCCCGAGGGCCGGCGGCTCTTCTCGAAGGGGGCGGTCGAGGTGCTGCTTCCGCTCTGCGTGTCGTATGTTGCGGAGGGGGAGAAACTCCTCCCCATGGATCAGGCGGAACGTGACCGGATCACCGCCCGGGCTGAGGCATTCGAACGGGCGGCGTACCGCGTACTCGCGGTTGCCTACCGCGACGGCGACTGCGAATCCGATCTCGTCCTTCTCGGCCTCGTCGCCATCATGGACCTTCCCCGTGCGGAGGTTTCCGATGCAATCGCGCGCTGTTACCAGGCGGGAATCCGTGTCATGGTGCTCACCGGCGACAACCCCCTGACCGCGGAAGCGGTCGCCCGGCATATCGGGCTCCGTGTGGATACGGTAATCACCGGTGACCGGCTGCGAAGGTGCAGCGACGACGATCTCCGCGAGCTCCTCAGGGAAAAGGACGTGCTCTTCGCCCGGATGCGCTCGGACCAGAAGCTCCGGATCGCGACTATCCTTCAGGAGAACGGCGAGGTGGTCGCGATGACTGGCGACGGCGTGAACGACGCACCGGCGCTCAAGAAGGCGGATATCGGAATATCAATGGGCGGCAAGGGGACGGAGGTGGCGAAAGAGGCGTCCGACATGATCCTCCTCGACGACAACTTTGCCTCCATCGTGGCGGCCATCGAGGAAGGCAGGACGGTCTATTTCAACATTAAAAAATTCGTAACATACATCCTTTCTTCAAACGTCCCCGAAATCGTCCCCTATATCCTGCAGTTCTTCCTGCGGATACCCCTGCCCCTGTCGGTTATCCAGATCCTCACCATCGATCTGGGATCGGACATGCTCCCCGGCCTTGCGCTCGGCAACGAGAGGCCCGAACAGGACGTGATGCTACGCCCCCCGGTCGGGAAAAACGAACGTATCCTCGACCGGGAGGTCTTCAAGCGGGGGTACTTCTTCCTTGGCATGATCGAAGCCGCAGCCGCAATGGCGGCGTTTCTCGGTTTTCTCCTGCTCTCGGGATGGCAGTACGGCGATCTCTCGATCACCGGCACCGACCTGCACCGGCAGGCGATGACCATGACGCTTCTCGGGGCGGTCGTCTGCCAGCTTGCCAATGTATGGACGCTGCGGTCGTGGGAGTTTTCAGCCTTTTCCCGCGGCCTGTTTTCAAACCGGCTGCTTATCGGTGCGATATGCATTGAAATTATCTGGATTTGGGCGCTCCTCTCTCTTGCTCCGGTACAGGCTGTCTTCAATACCGCTTCGGTTCCGCCCGTGTTCCTGCTTCTTCTGCTTCCGTTTCCGGTACTGCTCTTCGCCGCCCATGAGATCTACAAGTACCGGCTCCGCAGGAACGCTGCAGCCTGACATCCAAACTTCTATCTTATTCGGGCCACTACATAGATCATCCGTAAATCCGGCTCCGCCTGTCTCCGGGCGGTCGGGCCTCAGGCCCCTTCTGCCGGTGAGGGGACGGGAACTGCATGATCGATTCCGGGTTATATGCCATCAGCATCATCAGCGAAAACCGCCTCGGCGTACTCCGTGACATCGCCACCGTGATGGTGAATCATCAGGCAAACATCGTGATGATCCAGCAGTCGATCATCTCCTGCGGCCCGCAGAAAGGCATGGCGTACGCCTACTTCGAATTTGAAGGAACCGAGGATCCTGGCTCGCTGATTGCCGACCTCATCGAGGTCCCCGGCATCCACGACGTGACGATGTACCAGCCGTTTTCCCGTATATTTGGCCAGCGGGTGATTATCATCGGCGGGGGTGCGCAGGTCGCACAGGTCGCGATGGGTGCGGTCAATGAAGCGGACCGGCACAACATCCGGGGGGAGCGGATCTCGGTGGATACGATCCCCCTCGTCGGTGAGGCCGATCTTTCGGTGGCGGTAGATGCGGTGGCACGCCTGCCGCGTGCCTCGATCCTCGTCCTCGCCGGGTCTCTGATGGGGGGGAAAGTGAGCGAGGCAGTCGACCGGCTTCGTGCCTCGGGCATCCCCGTCATTGCCCTCAAGATGGCCGGGAGCGTGCCCGCCCATGCCGACCTGGTCGTCACCGATCCGATCCAGGCCGGTGTTTTTGCGGTCATGCACGTCAGTTCGAAAGCCATATTTGACATCAACAGGGTGCGGGGGAGGGAATTCTGATGGATATCGTGGAACGGGCGGTGCAGGTGCTGCAGCGGGACGGCATCATCGTCTACCCGACGGAAACGGTCTACGGCCTCGGGGCCGATGCGTTGTCCGAGGAAGCGGTTCTCCGCGTCTATGAGGTGAAGCGGCGCGTCCTCTCGCAGCCCATGTCGGTTGCCGTTTCCGACGTTGACATGCTCTGGGCGATCGCCCATATCGACGACGATTCAGAGGCGTTCGTCCGCCGGTTCCTTCCGGGCGCCGTGACCGTCGTTCTTCCCGCGACGTCCTGCATCCCTGCGATGCTGACCGGCGGCACGGGGCTGATCGGCGTGCGGATGCCCGACCACGAGATAGCGCTCTCCATCATCGCCGAGCTCGATGCCCCGATCACGGCGACAAGCGCGAATATCACGGGCAAGCGGGCACCCGTCCGGCCGGAGGAGGTGACGGTGGTCTACGATCTCATGGTGGACGGAGGTGTCCTTCCCGGCACCCCGAGCACCGTCGTGGACCTGGTGCACCGGAAGATTATCAGACCGGGAGCGCTGGTCGACGACGTCGCACGATTTTTATCGGCAATGGATTCGTAATCATGAAACCGATACGGCTACGCGATTTTATCGAGGATCCCGGGGGCTGCCTCTATGCGGTCTCGGCATATGACAACACCGATCGCGTCGGCTGCGTGCTGCGGTACGTTCCCGACGAAACCGGGGACCGGACCGCACCGGACGGAACCCGGTTTCGCAAATACGATTTTGAGGACGCCTATGCCTATGTCGCCGCCCACAAACCCGAGTACGAGGGCCTGATCCAGCGCATACCGCACGCCGATATCAGGCGGGTATACAAGCCCGAGGAAGAGATCGGGAGGATTGCTGACCGTGAAGAGCGGGTAAAACGGCTGCTCGACGTCTTCGGTGTCCCGCCCGGCCATGCGGGATGCACCGGCTCGCTCCTCTGCGGCCTCGAAGATACCGGGTCGGATATCGACATGGTGGTGTACGGCGACTGGTGGTTCGTTGCACAGGAGAACCTGCGCCGGGCGGTCGGCGACGGCAGGGTACAGGCTCTCTCCGAAGAGATGTGGAGGAAGGTCTATGCCAAACGGGTGCCGGAGATTTCGTACGATTCTTTCGTTCTCCACGAGAAACGGAAATGGAACCGGGGTGAAATCGGGGGCACGTATTTTGATCTGCTCTATACGCGGGCCTATGACAACCTGAGGGCACTTCCTGCCGCGAAGGGCACCGTGCTCGGGCGGGCGACGATCGATGCGACGGTGACCGACGCGTCACTGTCGTTTGACAACCCAGCCGTGTACACGGTCAATCACGACCGTGTCTCCCGCGTGCTTTCGTTTACCCATACCTACAGCGGGCAGGCGCTCGCGGGAGAGACGATCGAGGCCCGCGGGGTTCTCGAGAGGCATGACGACGAGATCTGGCTGATCGTCGGCACAACCCGGGAAGCGAAGGGCGAGTATATCATCTCCCTCTCTCTTATGGAAGGGCCCTGAGCCCGGGACGACACGGCCCGTCTGTCCGGCGGTGCCGATCACCGGTGCTATCCGGGTATGGCTGACACTGCATTTCTGCCCGTGATGCACGTTTTTTTAATTATCACTCATGCATGGGCGGTTTTTCCGGTGTCTGCCGCTACCGCCGATCACTGGCGTCATCATTGCCGTATGGGGGAAGAATGTTGTTTAATTGTGATTTAAAGGCTTTATTGAGCATAAATCAGTACTGCCTGTCGCCGGTGTCATACCGTACCGAAGGCAGGAATCACTCTGCCGTGTCCGGTATATGACCGTTATAATCCTGCGGCAGGATAAATTTAGGGCAATATATATAAATGATAATATGTATGTCCCCCTGTTATGGAGGATGTGCACGATACCCCCTCCCGGATCCTTCGTGCGCTCCGGTTCCGGCCGAAGGGCATGACCATCACCGAGATGGCAAAACAGATCAAAGCGACCCGGAACTCGGTTTCAAAGCACCTCGAGATCCTGCAGATTGCAGGAAAAGTCGATGTGCGGAGCGTCGGGAACGCAAAACTCTACTCTCTCGCCCAGCGGGTGCCGATGTCCGCATTCCTCTGCTTCACGAAAAATCTCATCCTTGTACTTGACAGTGCACAGCGGATTGTCCAGATCAACGACCAGTGCCT
>LKUD01000007.1 GCA_001412355.1 Methanoculleus sp. SDB | reverse complement strand
CCGGGCTGCACCAACCCGCCGCAGGACCTCGATCACGACGGCCTCTACGAGGATGTGAACGGCGACGGCGTCTTCAGTTTCGGCGATATCCGGCTGTTCTTCGAGTATTACGATGTCTGGATTCCGGCCAACGAACCGATCGAGTGTTTCGATTACGACGGCAACGGTTTCATCGGATTCGGGGATGTGCGGGCCCTCTTCTGGATGTGGGGGACGTAATACAGAGCGTAGATAAGATACTCTTTTTTCTGATCCCCGAATGCCATAAAAGCGATCTGACAAACACCTTCCGGTGTTAAATGCGGATGTAATTATATATTACACCCCATCTACCGCATTAGTACTCCCGGAGAGAGTAGCCTGACATAATTTTTTCAATTATCAATACAATTGAGTGCTCGTTAAAACAGAGTGACTGGAAAGAGAGAACTCTGTGTTTGGAGAGGGAGAGGATGGACGTTAGGTTGCGAGAATTTTGCCTTGGACGGGTAATTTGTTGTGCCCTGATTGCATTCATGCTTTGTGTGGCACTGAGTATTCCCGTAACTGCGATGGAATGGCCGTATGAGATCATTAACGAGTCCGAGTCTTATTTCGGGTTTTCTGCATTGGAACTGGACGGAACGGACACTCCTCATATATTCTTTACCTACCGCTCATCTGTCTCAAATAACCCTTTTGTCAAGTACGGCTTCAAAGATGGATTCGGGTGGCACTTGAAGGACTTTGGATTGGGAGAAAACGGCCCCATCGCCCTCGATTCTTTCAATCGGCCGCATTTATTCTATGGGGAGTGGGTGGATCGTCGATCGTATCCCACATATTCCTTCTGGGACGGTTCGGAATGGCAAACACAGAGATACTTGAACAGAACATTAGGAGCAAGCGGTTGTAATATCTTTTTTTGTGATCCAGCAATTGATTCCAATAACCGGGTACACCTGGTATATGATGCTGGCCAATATGGGGATCTTCAGTATGCTGTTACAAATGAGACGGGATGGTTTGACCGGAGCCTTGTAGAAACAATAGACTCAACGTTTGAGGGTGCGCAACATTGTGCTCTTGCATTGGATTCTTCGAACCGCCCCCATATACTCTATGACCACAGTATGGGTGATTATCGTATCATATACGCCTATAAAGACGAATCGGGGTGGCATAAAGAAGATATCGATACTGTGCCACATCAATATAAACTCGATATTGCCATCGATTCCGCGGGATATCCCCATGTAGTATACATTGATTGGACTGGAACCGGGCTTCGATATGCCTATAAGGATGGATTCGGGTGGCACATCGAGCAATTTCCGTACCCTGATGGTTCAGACGCATTTTCGCCTTCTTTAGTCTTGGATTCGGATGAAAATCCTCATATTACGTTCAGGGGAGAGCGCGTTAATTTCGATTCGTACCTGAAGTACGCATATAAAGATGGATCCGGTTGGCATTTTGAGCTCATTGAGCGTTCGTATAACTGTAAGCCCAGCCTTGATCTAGATTCATCCGGAAATCCCCACATATTAAGCGATATTGATCTAGGCTATTCCAGCGGTCCTTATGTACTGAAATACTATTCCGGAATCCTGAACGAAACCCCTACCGTCATACAGCTTCCCAGTTGCAGCGCCCCTCCGTTGGATCCCGATCAGGACGGCCTCTATGAGGATGTGAATGGCGACACGCTCTTCAGTTTCGGCGATATCCGGCTGTTCTTCGAATATTATGATGTCTGGATCCCTGCGAATGAACCGATTGAGTGTTTCGATTACGACGGCAATGGTTTCATCGGATTCGGGGACGTGCGGGCCCTCTTCTGGATGTGGGGAACCTGACCCAGACGAAAACTTTCGCTATTAAAAACTCGTCACATTTTTTTCTTCTCGGTCTCCAAGAGCAAAATGCAAGAGGACCCATGCCACAAGGCTTTATAAAAATTCAATTGCTAAAACGGGATATAGAGCAAGATTCAATACTCATTCAGAGCGAGCTGTGTAGAGAGGGCAAGTCCCAAATCAGAGAAAGGCCGGAGTTAAGCAGGATTTCATAAGGACCGAGAACTTCAACTTCCGTATGCGGCCTACAGGGGCCCGTAAAGTGACGCTGGCAGTCGACCGCTGGTTCAATCAGACAGTGGAATCTCAGGGTAAACAATCGACCTGGCGAAACGTCCTGCTGTTGAAGACGCGGGAGCTGGCTCACTACCTATTAAGGAAGAAACGTTCAATCGACCTGAGCACCCCGGAGTATGATCTGGCCCGGCAGGACTCGGTTGAAATGCGGCAGAAAATATTAAGCATCTCCTACGACGAGTGGGAAAAGATGGGTTTCTCGAAAGGAACGCTGCATTACCTGAAACAAAATGCGATGAGTGACAAGTTGTTTACGATAAACAAACATGTGCGGGAGCGGTTGGCAAAGTGGAATTAGAAAAAAGGAATGTTATTTCTCCCGCCGTATCGCCATAACCGCTAAAAGCAGGCCTGCAAGGGCGGTGAGCGGGAGGGCGAGACTGGGGAATTCTGGGACGGCTGCAGGCGCGGTAACGACAGTAGTCGATTCATATGCCTCCCCATCTTCATTATATTGCGGATCGGCATCGACGCTATTCGCCCAAACATATGTTTCAAAAACTCCTGGTTCTGGACGACAAACTTTCATCTGTACCGTAACCGTAGGGGAAGGTGGATTAAACCATACGACGACGCCCCAAAACATCATTCCATCACCACCGTCAGATGCCGATATAAATTCCATATCAGTAGGATCATAATACATCCACATTTCAGTAACAGGATATGGAGCAGATGTTTCAATGACAAACGTAAGGACATCGCCCTGACATACTGGATCAGGTGTGTCTTCAATTTTAATTTCAAATGCACTCGCTGTCCCAATACACACTAAAATCAGTAGTATAGCAGATAGTATCCATTTCATCAATTTCACCCACTTCAATGATCGTCCTTATACGTAGGTGATAGTAT
>LKUD01000006.1 GCA_001412355.1 Methanoculleus sp. SDB | reverse complement strand
TTGTAAAAAATTTACGCATATTGGTTCCATTGTTTCATCCTCCGACGGTAGTCCCGATACCGATCCTGCGGAGAAAAGCGTGCCGGATGCGCACTGCCCGTGGGACCGCCGCAGGCAGGACAGGCGGGGGCAAGTGTGTACGTGCCGTCACGGGTGCACCGGCGGATACGTCCGGTCATTGGGTTTTACCGGACCGCTGTTTTCGTACGAACTTTCCGGTGCCGTCTGCCCGTTCCACGACGCCGATTGCAGCACTCGCCGCCTTCTCTATTGCTTTTTCCGCCTGTTTGTAATCGGGAGCCGTTACCTTGATGGCGTATTTCGGTGCGCCGATATAGTTGATGTCAATATCAACGCCTTCGATCTTGGGGGTTGCGCTCCGGAGAGCCCTTCGGATAACGTTAACGCCGTCAGGCTTGTACGATGTGAGAATCAGGTTTCCGGTGATGGTCACCTTGGAGAGCTTGACATTCTCGTTCGCTACGGTAACGAGCGCCTGTGCAACCTTCGGATCAAGTCCGAGCCTGTGCAAGGTTCCTTTTTCGTCGAGAAGCACATCTTCAAAAACCGGATAGAGCATCCCGAATTCACGGTAAAAAATGTCTTCGATGACTGCGGGTTCAGCACCGGACGCTTCGGCGATAAAACCGATCCACATGTGGGCTTTCTGTTCGTTCTTCCACTCGTGGATTTTTTCCCGCCGCTGGTGCTCGTTGACATCCTTCAATGAGAGATCGATGTGGCCACGGTCTTTGTTGACGTGAAGGACTTTACAGACTACCTTCTGCCCTTCCCGTACAAAGTCCCGGATATATTTGATCCATCCCCGGGCAATTTCAGCGATGGGGATGAGTCCTTCGCGACCATTGTACTCGTCAAGGGTGACGAATGCGACAAAATCCTTCACATTCGTGACAGTGCAGACGACCAGTTCCCCGGTATCGGGCCAGTCTCTCTCATGCATACGGAATCACTCGAGGGTGGCCAGTATTTCAGCCTTTAATTGTGCATTTCCGCCGCGCGGTTCGGAAAGGACGTGACCGCACACGCTGCAGTCAACGACTGTGCTGGCACGCTCAAAGATTATTTGTTCGTTCTCGCAATCCGGGCATTTCACCCGGAAGAATCTGCTCCTGTTTTCCCTGTGCTGTCGTACCATAATCCCTCACTCCGTCAGTTCAAATTTACCTGCCCTGAAACCTTTCCGCAGGTGCGCTTTTCCGCATGTCGAGCAACGGTACCGTACATTAATTTTCTTGGTGGGTTTGTCGCCGCCCGGTACCTTGTTGAATTTGCCCATGTTGCCGACAGTGCTCCTCCGTGCCTTCTGCCGATCAATCCAGTTCAGGTGAAGGGTTTTCCCTTTCTTGACCTTCTCGACCTCATGGATCTCGTGTTTTCTGCAGAAAGGACAATACGTCTTGAATTTACCTGGCATTTTCATGAAATGTGCCCCGTTACATTGGATAATAAATCCCAATATTATTTACTAAGCCTGATATTTAAGGCTATGTCGCGCCCACAGAGCACTTGTGCGTTGCTCTCCGGAAGTGTTACTATATCTTCTTTCATGAGATTATATACTCTCCCGTCTTCGCCCATAAAAGGCTCCACATCCTCAAGAATACGGACGATTGAGTATCCCCACTCGCCGGCGGGCGCGTCGGCATCGCCGGATTCCCGGGTTTCTGCAGCCGGTCGGCTTTCGGGCACGGTCTCGTCCGCCCCCTCCTCCTCTTCGTCCGCAGCCTCTTCCGTGGCAGCGGGAAACGAACCGATGAGCGAATCCCTGCACTGGTGTATGGCATGGACAACGTCATCGAACAGTACCCGTTCGGGGGGCAGCATCTTTTTCAGTTCGTCGCTGTTTTCCGTCCCGTAGAGGGCGAGCGTCAGGATTTTACGGCACCTGAGCGTTACAATCTCCTCAAGAGTTTCGGCCATGCTGTGCAGTTCGGAGACGGCGTCGCGCGGCCTGCCGGCAAGAAAACGATCGAGTGAAGGCGTTTCCCGCTGCACCTCCTGGTACAGCTGTTCAACGTATTTATGCGCCCCGGAAAAGGCCTCGTGCCGAATCTGGCTCAGCCGCCCGCTTTCCCGTTCATTGAGAACAATAAGACGGAGTTCATCAAGCACGACGGGACAATCCTCCTTCCGAGAGATCGGCAATGCCCCGACAGCAGAGGAACACGGCAAGTGCTTCCGGGACGGTATTCTCACCTTTTTTCAGCGTATAGCCGGTTCCGAGCATCGGCATCGAGAGAGGAAAAGCGAGATCCACCCGGACATCCGCGTCACCGAACACAACAGCATCGTCAAGAGGGTCGAAATCATGGAGTTCGCCGACAGTGAGCGGTATGACACGCAGGCCGCTCCCCCCGTGGAGGGAAGACGGCAACCGGATCAGCCGCTTGATATCGGTCGTGACGGGTTCATCGGCACGTGCCGCCTGTTCATGCAGGATCGCCGTGAACTCGCTGTTTTCGGGGCCGGTCAGCACACGGAGCATCCGGTCGTTCAGTGCAATGCGGCGACCTGATTCAAGCGCTCCGATAAGTACTTCGAGCCCGTCACAGAGAGTTTCGGGACGTTTCGAACGGCTCATGCCCTCGAGGGTCCGGAGGCGCGATACTGCCTCCTCGCGGTCAAGCTTATGTAATCCTTTCAGATATGTGGCGAGCGCCTTCCGGTACCGATGGCCCCAGCCCGGTTGCGTGCACGGCTGTTTTATCATAACAGACGGATCGATGCCGATACCGCATACGTAATCGACGAGCTCCCTCCGCTCCTGGCTTCCCCATTCACGGATGTCAGACCGCCTGATGTGCACATGGTACCCCCGTCCGCCCGAAAAAGCGATGAATATCTCCTTCTCAGTAAATCCGAGCTCTTCGATCAGCATCCCAAGGAGTTTGATCGTTTCTTCCTTCACCCGAACCAGCATGGTGTCATACGGTCCCCGCATGAGATGATCGGCATCGAGATCGAAGATCAGGTCTGCTCCGCTCCAGACTTTATCGTTCATTGTCGCCGCGCCGGGAAGGGCATAGTACGCGGTTGAGTAGTAGACATGGGCGGGCACCATGCTTCTCATGTATGTGATCGCTTCGTCCGGTGTCTCAAACGCCATATGCCGGCGCATGCGTACTTCGGAGGATACGTCGAAGAATATGAAACCCCACTCCCGCTGTTCGATAGACGGCGGTGTCATCAGGGTACCCTTCCGGTAATACTCCGAGAAGCGCTGACGAAGAAATTCCAGCGTGGCGTGATTCATGCGAGCCTCTTTACCATATATGGTCCTGTGCGCTCATAGCCCTGCCTCTCGTAATACGGGCGGACGCCGATCCCGCTCATGACGGCGATCTTTTCGAATCCTTCCCTGATAGCCGCCTCCTCCGCATGATGCAGTAGGCGGTTTCCGAACCGCCGGTGCTGCCATTCGTCCTCGTCGGCACTGTTCCCGACGGGAACCAGCTCTCCGTAGACATGAAGTTCACGGATGAGCGCCGTGTCGATGAGCTCCTGCCTCCAAACGTCGCCGGGGAACCGGAGCCGTAGAAAACCGATCAACGCCTCGCCGGCCGTGTACGAGAGGAAGTGCTCCTCCCCTCCCGCACAGGCGTACCGGAGATCCCGGCGCCCGGGCTCTCCCTCTCCGGATGTCCTGCCGATTTCGCGGCACCTGATGCACCGGCACCTGCCCCCCGTCTCCTTCAGCCGGGCTTCGGCGAGTTGGCGAAAATTGCTGTGTCGTGATCCGGCAACAATCAATTTCGCCGGAATATCGCGCTGGATTCGCTGGAGCCGCACGTATTCGGGGAGAAGGGATTTTGCATAGGCGATGAGATCGATGAGTTCCTTCTCCTCATACGGGGCGTATTCTCCCCGTTTCCAGAGATCTTCGATTTCGGAACCGGGAGTGACGAGGGTCGGGTAAATTTTCAGGAAGTCCGGTTTATAGCGTTCGTCCGAAAACAATGTCTCGAACATCCGGCGGTCATCCTCAATCGTCGCTCCCGGCAGATTGGGCATCACGTGAAAGCCGACTTTCAGGCCGGCGTCATGCAAAAGGCGGTTTGCATCCGCCGTCTCGGCAACGCCGTGCCCGCGCCGGTTGTAGTCAAGAATCCGGTCTTCGAGCTGCTGGACGCCGATTTCCACTTTCGTAACGCCGAGGGACAGCATTCTGTCAATGTGCTCCCTCCGTGACCAGTCGGGCCGCGTTTCGAAGGTGGTGGCGATACATCGCACGTCCGCCGTCTCATTCTCCGTGCAGAGCGCCTCAAACGAACGCGTATCGCCACCATTTGTGCCCCGGTACTCGTTCATTGCCCTAATACAGGACCGCATGAACCAGTCCTGGTACCCGGGATCACGCGCCGTCATGGTCCCGCCCATGACAATTAGCTCTGCCTTGTCCACGTGATGCCCCAGCTCCTCGAACTGGGACAGGCGCGCCTGAACCTGGGAGTACGGATCATAGCCGTGCTCCCTCGCCCGCAGTGCGGCCGGTTCTTCTCCCGTATAACTCTGCGGGGATTTGAACGGATGATCCGGTCCGCCCGGGCAGGGGAGGCATTTTCCGTGGGGGCAGGGAAACGGCGATGTCATGACAGCCACCGGCGCAACCCCCGATAGTGTGCGGCTGGGTTTAATACGGAGAATCTTACGCAGCCACCTCCGTTCGTCATCAGTAGCCGCAGCGAGGATTGCAGAATTTCTGGGAATGGAAGGTAACCTGAACGTGCGGGAAACAACGATTTTTATGTGCTGGACGTCCACCGTGTCGGGATCCTCGGTGGAAAGACGGGAGATAATTTCCCGAAAAACAGTGAATTCATTCATGGATTAATGTTCAGCCGCAATCTCTCCGGATGCGGTTTCCTTGGCGTAATGTACCACGGGTGAATGGTTTTGCCTGATGTGCTGAACCAGCTCCTCACCCAGTGTCAGGATAGCCTTTTTATGACAGATTTTATTTTTATGGATATGAACAGGTGATATTTCAAGCGTGTTGTACTGTTCGGTTGAAATTTCCTCGCCGGTCACACCTTCGTAATATTTACGTACGTGAACCAGCAGCATGTGTAGATGAAGAAGCTCTTCTTTTTGCACTGTATCACCAATCCTCAAAACTTACTACTTTGCGAGACGAGATATAGTTTATTGGTGATCTTTATATTCGCTATTTCGAGGGTTGCGGGTTCTCTAATCGGATTGGCCATCGGCGACGCTTTGGGTGCGCCCCTTGAAGGCTATCCTCCTCCCCGCCGCCTGATTTCAGGGATGCGTGGTGGCGGTGTCAGCCCGCGGCGCCGGGGAGGGGTAACCGACGATACCCTTCAGGCGATTGCGATCGCCGAATCGCTGGTTATCCGGGGAGGGTTCGATCCAGCGGACATCGTGCAGCGATTCCTCGGCGGATATATCGCTCATCCCGAATATTACGGTCCGACATCAGGCGCGGTCTTCGAACTGATACGGCACGGGATGCCCGCCCCTGAAGCGGCGAGGTGTGTGCACGAGCGAACCGGCGGTTCACGGACGAATGGGAGCGTGATGCGGGGTGCCCCCCTTGGCCTCTTCTATCCGCCGCCCGTGGTTGCGGGTGTGAGTATCGCCTGTTCCCGCCTGACGCACTTTGATCGCACCGCTGCGGAGTGCTCAGCATTTTTAAACCGCATGATCAGTGAGCTCTGCAGGGGGGCCGACCGGGATGCCGCTTATCGCCATGCGCTGTCCGGCTGTCTCGACAGGCACGTACGGCACGTAATGGCGTCGCCGCACCGTCGCCCCCTTGTTTCGTCCCTCGATGCGCTCGATACGCTCCATTGCGCCGTATCCGTATTTCTCGGAGCGCCGTCATTTTCATCTGCCGTAAAAACCGCCGTCAACCTCGGCGGAGATTCTGATACTGCGGGTGCGGTCACCGGCGCGCTGTCAGGGGCATACTGGGGTATTCTCTCGATCCCGGGCGACTGGCTTGCTGCGCTTGCCATCCGCGAGGAGCTGCTGGTCCTGTCCCTGCACCTGTACCACGCCGCAATTGCCTGAAATTGTTTATACCGGCCGGAGTTCTACGAGTTTGAGGGTTCGGCCCCGCTCACACCCCTCGGGAGCATTGCCGAGGATCTCCCCTACGATGTAGTACGCTCCTTCGATAATGCCTTCGGGATGGCAGAGCTCAAAACTTTTACATTCCATTTCGGAGCAGGACGTATCAAAAAGGATCTTTGAGTTCACTATGGCCCGTTCCGATTTGATCAGGGCAATAATGGGGGCCTCGATCACTTCGACGGCACAGGCACCGTCATGGTGGACGTGGCATTCGTGAATAGTGCTCCCCCGGATCCCGACGATGCGATACCGTTTATGCGGTTGCAGATTTGTGCATACCCGCTGGAGTTTACAGCCGTTGCACTCGGGAAGAGGTCCCTCGTAGACAAACTCGAGGTCCGGCCGGGCTAGGTCTCTGCCGATGAGGGTAATTTTAACTTTATTTTCGCTCATAGACACTGTGTCACTCCTTGTAGAGCATCCTGATTAATTCTCGTGCAGATTCTTCGGTCAGGCCCATATCGAGGATCGTGAAACGCTCGGGCCGGATGTCCCGTGCCGCCATGAGCGCCCGCACCGCTGTTTCGTCATCGATTCCGAGCTCTCTCGGTGTTGTCGGCGCCCCGATTGTCCGGAGCGAATTCCTGATTCCACGCCAGTCCCCGCTGTGGAGAAACATCGTAATAATGGAACCGATCCCGCACTGTTCTCCGTGAAGCCCCTTTCCCGGGGCAAGCCGGTCGAGTGCGTGGCTGAACTTGTGTTCGCCGCCGCTCGCCGGGCGCGAGGATCCGGCTATACTCATCGCGACTCCCGACGAGACGAGCGCCTTTGTCACGATCCAGGCGCTCTCTTCCTGGTGCGGTTTGATAAGAGCCGCGTTCTGCACCAGCATCTCTGCGGTCATGCGGGAGAGTGCAATGGCATATTCGCTGATCGTTTCCCCCCTGATGCGATGTGCGAGTTCCCAGTCAAGGATTGCCGTGTAGTTGGAGATGATATCGGCGCAGCCTGATGCGAGGAGGCGGTGCGGTGCCTGTGCGATGATCCCCGTATCTGCAACGACCGCAATCGGGGGGTGCGCCTGAAGGGATACGCTTCCGTCATCCATCGGCACCGATGCCCGTGCGGAGGCGATGCCGTCGTGGGATGCCGCAGTCGGAACGCTGATAAACTGGGAGTCGCGGTTATAGGATGCAATTTTCGCGGTATCGATGACTTTTCCTCCGCCCACGCCGATGATGAAATCAGCCTCCTTCGCGGCCTCTTCGGCCTCCAGAATGACCTCCGGGGAGATCTTTTCCACGGGAAAGTGATTCACCGTATACTGGCGGGCAAGCATTTCATTGACCTCCCTGCCTGCCACTTCCTGCGTTCGCGGGCCGGAGATGATGAGCACAGAGTCACCGAGTTTCAGATCCTCGCAAACCTTTGGAATATGTGACAGGGCATCATGCCCGATCACCACATCCCGCGGAAGTTGCATCCATTTGGATTTATCGAATATTTTTGTTTTAAGTACTTTTATACCGTCTGCACTCATTTTACTATCATACATGATTGGGGATTTTATATACAAATATTACGTGGGTCCCATTGTCAACGGCGAAGCCTATACTATTGTCGACACCCTGACATATGCCGCCATCCTGATCGTATCGGTATATCTGGTGTACCGGTGGCTTAACCGCACCGGATTACCGATTGACAGGGAATTCACCTATGCAACAATACCCTATGTCATTCTGGGAGGCCTGCTTCGGGTGGTCGAGGACACCGGCATGATCCCGTCACCCTGGCATGTCCTTCTGGTAACCCCGCTAATCTTCTTCGTTGTTTTCTTTATTGCGGTGATTGCACTCATTCTGTCGCGTACGTGTGCCCTGCGCGGCTGGATCCGGAACTACTGGATCGGATACGGGGTCACCGGTGGTGTGGCGTGCGGCATTGTCCTTCTTGTTCTGGCTGCATTTGGTCTTACCGTTACCCGGATCGCTCCCGAGATCTTCCTTATTATTACAGGCATGGCTGTGGTTGCCACGCTCGTCGTTCTGGCGATTCTCATGCGCGGAGTCGGCTGGACTTTCCTCTCCGATCCTCTCTACATACTGCTGATCTTCGGCCATATGCTTGATGCAAGCGCGACGAGCTACGGTATCGATCTGCATCCTCTCATATATATTGAACAGCATGTGGTTGGATCGGCCCTCATTCAGGCGACCGGCACGGCCTTTTCGATGTTTCCCCTGAAACTTGCTGTCGTGATACCTGCGCTCTACGTACTTGAACTCTATCGGAAAGACGGGAACAGAGCGCTCTGGCACCTCGTAATCCTCGCCATGATTATGGTTGGCCTTGCTCCGGGCATCCGCGATATGATGAGAATGGTACTGTATGTATAACAGGCAGCTCCTTCGCGCGTTGACAGTTTCAGTTCTTTGCTTTACTGTGGCGGTCGCAATGGGGGTGGTTGTCGTTCTGCAGGATCCAACCGTCGGAGAACAGCTGATCGAGACGATTGGACGAGAGATCGTCTCACAGATTATGGACGACTCGCCATGGATTGTTGCGGGTAAAATTTTCATCAATAACATACAGGTAAGCCTGATTCTGTTTGCAGGGGGGGCTACGTTCGGTGTGCTCACGTGTGTTCTCCTTGTATCAAACGGCCTCGTTGTCGGTGGCGTGATAGAGCTTGTGCGACAGCAGCACGGCCTTCTGTATGCCGCGGCCGCGATCCTGCCCCACGGCATCTTTGAATTGCCGGCGATTCTCACTGCCGGTGCGCTCGGTATTCGCCTTGGCGAATTGTTATGGCGCGAACTGCAGGGGAGTGGCGATGCAGCCGCCGGGGCGATCGTGCTGGCACGCATTTTTTGTACTGTCATTATTCCGGTTCTCGCCGTTGCTGCTTGTGTAGAGGCATTTATTACTCCGGAAATCATAAAATTAGTAATTTGAGGTGTGTCTGTACAATGGAAGAAGAGGGCGGCTCGCTTCCCGCAAAGAAAGACTTCAGCGCATGGTATAACGATATTTTGTGGCGGGCAGAAGTGATGGATGTCCGCTATCCCGTCAAGGGGCTGTATGTCTGGTATCCGCATGGATTTGCCCTGCGACGTGCCGTCTACCAGTCGCTCCGCGATCTCCTTGATGTCGACCATCAGGAGGCGCTATTCCCCCTTCTCATCCCGAAAACGGAGTTTATGAAAGAGGCGGAGCATATCAAGGGCTTTGAGGAAGAGGTGTACTGGGTTACTCACGGAGGTCTTAACGAGCTGGACATCCCTCTTGCACTTCGCCCCACAAGTGAAACGGCCATTTACCCGATTTATGCCCTCTGGGTGCGATCCCACGCAGATCTGCCGATGAAACTCTATCAGATTGTCAACACCTTCCGGTACGAAACGAAGCATACCCGGCCGCTGATCCGGCTGCGGGAGATCACGTCGTTTAAGGAGGCGCATACCGTTCATGCCACGTGGGAGGACGCCGAGCGCCAGGTTGAAGCTGCAGTGGAACTGTACCGGACCTTTTACAAACGGCTGTGTGTCCCTGTCATCGTGTCACGGAGGCCGGACTGGGACAAGTTTCCGGGTGCCGACTACACGCTTGCCACCGATACCGTCATGCCGGACGGGCGTACACTGCAGATAGGCACCGCACACCATCTCGGCGATCACTTCTCCAAAACGTTTGACATTACATACGAGGATCCCGACGGTAATCAGCAGTATGCGTACCAGACCTGTTACGGCATCTCAGAACGGTCGATTGCCGCGATAATCAGCATCCACGGCGATGACCGCGGACTGGTCCTTCCTCCCGACGTGGCTCCGGTACAGGTTGTCATCGTCCCCATTATTATCGGGAAGCGCGGCGAAGAAGTGCTTGCGCACGCCGCGGCATGCGAGGAGGAGCTGAAGCGGGCAGGATTCCGTGTCAGGACCGATTCCCGGTCTCTCCGCCCCGGTGCAAAATATTACCACTGGGAGATGCGCGGGGTGCCGCTCAGGATTGAAATCGGGCCCCGTGACATAGATTCCGGTTCTGCCGTCACCGTCACCCGCCTTGGAGAGAAAACCACGGTGGCGAGGACGGGGCTTTGCGACAGTATCGCCCGGTTGCTCGACAGTTTTGCGGCAACCCTCCGGAGCCGTGCCGAAGAGCGGATGAAGGAGTGCATCACCCCCGTGACGTCGCTGGATGAGGCGGCGTCAGCCATCGAATCGGGCATCGCAGTGGTGCAATGGTGCGGCGCCCCGGACTGCGCGGAAGAGGTCGAACAGAGAGTAGACGCGAGCATTCTCGGTACGGATGTTCGATCGCCCTATATCTCCGACACCTGCGGGCCCTGCATCGTCTGTGGAAAAGAGGGAAAACCGGCCATTCTCGGCAGAAGTTACTAAAAAAGTGTTCAGAAGGTACGGATCGCAGTTATTCCTGCGTTCCGGACGTTCTGCTACATGCCGGGCAGAGGTACCTGACGTCCTGTGACGGTGACCTGAGCAGACCGGAGATATGCTTTTTTCCGGATCTCACGAAAAGTTTCCCGCAAACGGAACAGCGTTTCGGACGGAGTGCATCCGAGAGCCGCATCGGAATCTCCAGATCAAAGGGGATGTCGCGGGTTGCCGCTTCGCCCGATGCGAGCTGCTCTTCGTACCGGGAGATCAGGTGCATTATCTGGACCGGCTGAGCCCCGAGGCAATCCAGTTTTCTGAAAAAGAAATATTGAAACACCATCCAGGTAAGATCCGACCGGCCTATCAGTTCATCGAATTCCGAGTCGATTTCTTCTCCGTTTTCCAATGAACATCCGCAAAGGGGGCATCGCCCGCCCACCAGTTCGTCGAGATAGACTTCTTCCTTGCAGCTGGGGCATGTTGTATGGGGGGCATGTATGCGCGTTGTCATAGGGAAACTCCATGATCACTGGAGATTGCATACGTAATAAACGCCGGGTAGTGGGCAGTACCTGCAGCACTCCCGGTGTGGTTACTCCATCAGAAATATGGCGGCGGCAATAACGGTGGTCCATTCACCTTCATCGCTGACTTCCGCGGATTCGGTAATATTCAGGGTTTTCTGGGGCAGTTTATCGGTAATACTCTCATACATGTCATACGCGAGTTGTTCGGCATACGCGCCCGCCCGCTTTTTATCCTGTCCGAAAGAATGGTGTTCCGCGAAATAGCCCCACTGAACCTCCATATTTTCCGGGATTGCCACTCCGACTGAAGTAGCAACGCGACGGGATGGTTCATTTGATGAGAGGCGTGACATGACGGTAAAGACGATACTGCCGGCTTCCAGCTGTTTGAGCCCCTCTTCCTTTGAGATTATCTGGCATTTCGGCGGGAGAATCGAGCTGACTGTGACAAGATTGTAGCATTCGATTCGGGCATCACGAAGTGCCATCTCAAAGGAAGCAAGACGTTCCTTGTGTTTACCAGCTCCGGATGTGAAAAAAACTTTCTTCGGCACGAACATTCCCGTCACTCATACATCACCTAACAATTTGCCACATAGGTTTTCTGCTGGCTACTTAAATGTAAGTATCGTACCTTGTTTTAAACGGTTATTATTCAATTTGAACTTCTTTAATCGAATTATTACTAATTTTGCCCTTAATTATGCTTTTAATTTCATTTTAAGCTTAATTAATTCAGTGGATTTACATTTGGGGAATTTTTAGAAGACGGTCAAAACTGCCCTTAATCATTCGGTTGCACAAGAAACGGCTCCTTCCGGTGGCGGTTGTTCACGGTGTGAAGGGTGAAATGGTATCTGCCGGTGTATCTATGCCGTTTCATGCTTTCAATTCCCTCAAATTCGCAATATCGGCCGTTTTTCATACAAATCAGGCGCGCGTGGCCGGGTGCATGTAACGATCCGAAAAATTCGGTATAACACCGGCATTCGGTGATCAGTTCGCACATTTCCGTCCCGAAAAAAAGGATCTCGTGTCGTTACGGCGTGCCCTTCACCGGTGCGGGAGGCGTGAAGACACGTGTCGCCAGCTCTTTATCCAGCATGTAGAGCATCCCGCTTCCCCCGCCATTCTCTATCATCCTGAGTTTTTCGAGGATTTCAGTTGCATTTGCCTCCTCTTCGATCTGTTCGTCGATAAACCATTGAAGCATGTTGTAGGATGCATGATCCTTTTCCTTGAGGGAAAGATTAACGAGATCATTGATACGTTGGGTAACAAACCGCTCATGTTCGAGTGATTGTTCGAATGCCTTGGTTGGTGACGTCCAGTCTGCAGCAGGCGCATCGACGGGCTGGAGGATGACTCTCCCACCCCGGGAAATGACATAGTCGAAGAACTTCATCGCATGCGCAAGCTCCTCCTGTGCCTGTATACGCTCCCAATTTGCAAAACCACGGAGTCCGATGGATTCATACCACGAGGACATCGACAGATAGAGGTACGCGGAATAGAGCTCCCAGCGAATCTGCACATTTATTTCCTTCTCAACCTTTGCGTTCATCATGTCGCATCACTCCCCTCCGGCGGGGAATGATTGCAGTGTTGCGAAAAAATTGTATTTATGCATTGTGCCGCACAAAGGACGGATTGGTTATCGGCCGATACGGCGTTCCAGCAGCTTCCTGACTGCCTGTTCCCTCCCCTCACCGGGTTGCCGTGTGATCCGGAACTTATCATTAAACACCGGTTCCACCGATTTATAGAAAGTACCCAGAGCAATCGGTGCATCGGCGGAATAGTCCCATTCCCGTACCTTCTGCCACGCTCTCCAGAAGTCAGAGCTGTCGTGTTCTTTAATGGTATAAACGCGTTCGTTGTAGTAATCTGTCATATTAAAGAAACTCGCGCAAATCTGGAGTACGTCAATAAATGCAAAGCCCGGATGTTCCATCCCCTCACGGATGACCGCCTGCAGATGATCGAGCTTTCGTGTATAGGCCCGTGCCACCATCGTCGCGCCTGAAGCGAGCATGAGCGCAGGCGGATTGAGCGGTTTTTCCTCTGTTCCGCCGGGAGTTGACCGCCCCTTGAAGTGTAGCGGCGATGTCGGCGTATATTGTCCGGTCGTGAGGCCGTATACGCGGTTATTATGAACGATCATCGTCAGATCGATGTTCCGTTTGGCAGCGAAGATGAGGTGGTCGAGCCCTTCTGCGTAGCAGTCACCGTCACCCGCACAACAGATGACACAGAGGTCGGGATTGGCCAGTTTGATCCCGGTTGCGACGGGTATCGTTCTTCCGTGAATGGCATAAAAACTGTTTATATCGAGATAGTCGGCAATTTTCGCGTGACACCCGATGCCGGTGACGAGAACAAACTTTTCGGGGGGGAATCCTTCCTCTATCCGTGCTGCGATGACGGTTTTCAGCGCATGCTCGATGGCAAAATTCCCGCATCCCGGACACCACGTATTCCGGGCTTCAGTGATCAGTGAACGGCTCATGCCCCCACCTCCAGGACACGGTCGCGCAATTCTTCGAGTGCGTGGGGCCGCCCGTCATACCTGAGGATCTGCGCACTGATATCAATTCCGTGAGCACCGGCGAGGGAGGCGAGCTGCCCTTCCGCGTTATCTTCGACGGAAATGATACGGGAGACACCCGCAAGAGCATCCCGAAGAGCCCGGGCCGGGAACGGGGAAAGGACGACAGGCTGAACTACCCGCAGCCCGATGATATCCGCAACTTCCCTGCAGGTTCCGGCCGTGGAGCCCCAGCAGAGAATTGCAGTTGAAGCGGTCGGGTCTCCCGATATGCCAACAGGATGTAACGCTTCGACTTCCGCCAGCATACCCGGGCTTTTTTGCATTCGCTTCTCGACAAGCCGTGCAATCAGATCCCGGTCCTCTGTAGTAATGCCGTCCTCGTCATGGGCGTAACTGTTTACCTTAACGACGGCACCTGCGGTTGGCACGTGACAGATTGGTGAAACTCCGCCCTCGCTCTCTGCATACCGGCGGTAGGGGTGCGTTCCGTCCCAACACGGAATCGGGTCCTCACCTGTCCATTCGGGCTCTTCGGGATCAAAGCTGAATGTCCCTTCGCTCAGTGTTTTATCGACGAGAATAAACGACGGAACCTGATATTTCCACGAGAGGTTAAGCGCTCGTCCCGCCCATTCGAATGCCTGTGCCGGATCAGCGGGGGCAAAAACAAACCGGGGGAACTCTCCCTGTCCTGCACTGAGTACAAATGCAAGATCTCCCTGTGCGGTATATGTGGGAACGCCGGTGCTCGGCCCCGGACGCTGGGAAACAACGATCGTAACGGGCACCTCCGTCATTCCGGCCATGGAAACTCCTTCTGTCATCAGGCAGAAACCTCCTCCGGAGGTACCGACGGCCGTGCGGCTGCCGGCGAATGCAAATCCCTGTGCCATGAGTATCACGGCTATCTCGCTCTCCGGATGGATGACTTTCAGCCTGGTTTCACCGGCAACTTCTGCAAGAAAATGCAGAATGCCCGAGGAGGGGGTCATCGGGTACGAAACGTATGCATCAAGTCCGGCCTGAAGCAGACCGAGGCTGATGGCCTCATTGCCGGTTATGAGGGGCACTTCCGGCGCTTCCCTCTTCGGCAGGATGTACCGTTCCTGTACCGCATCGAAGCCGCGCCGGGCGATTGACAGGTTTTTTTCCGTTTCCCGGGGCATTTCCTCGCCCAGTACCGTGGCGGCTATATCCCACGGGATGCCTGTTGCACGGCAGAATGCGCCAATGAGGCACGAATTGGCCATAATGGAAATGCCGTCCTCTTCCTTTGTGATCGTTTCCAGGGGCACTGCCAGACCGGCTGCGGGAGCCCCGGCTTTCACCGAGTCGCTGTTGAAGATGGCTATTGTCGCGGGCGTTTGTCTCCCCGCATGCCTGAGGAGAGTAGCCTGATCAAGGGCAAGAATGCAGTCGACCGTAAAGTGGTGAGATGCAATCCCGGTATGTCGGGATGCCCGAACGATCGCAAAATTATGTCCTCCGCGGATGAGGGACGGATAATCGTAGTACATATAGATGCGATAGCCCATTCGGGAAAGGATTCTGCCTATTACAAAGCCTGCCCGGTTGATCCCGTCCCCTGCTTTACCGCCGATAAGAACTGAAAAATCCTCCATTATTGCTCACACAACCGATGATGATGCTTAAGAAGGTGATAAGGATTGCGCACTCTCTGCCGGAAATGCCGGCAGAGGTATGTCAGCGGACGTTTATTGCCTGACGATAGCGGATGCCTCACTGTCGAAGGGATTGGTACGCATTGCAAGCGAAAAGAGGTACGGATAATTGTCTTTCAGGTGATGCATGTAATCGACCCACTGGCGGACGAGAAGTCCGTACACCCGTGTAATGTCCCCTGAGAGGTGAGCGTAATCGGACTCGGGAAGGCCGGCTAGCGTATCTCTTCGTTCCAGCTCTTCGGTAAGATGAAAAACGGCACGCAGGAGTTCGGTGAATGATTCGTGCTCCAGCAGCACGGGATTTTCGAGAAGCCGGAGCAGGAAGTTACGCTTCTCCTGGAGGTAATCCTTCATTTCCTGCAGACGCACCCGCGTGATATCGATCTCATAGGGATGGACGGTGAGACATTCGTTTACCCTGTCGAACTCCTGCTGCACCCAGTCCGATTGTACGACCAGCTTCTCCCTGATATCGGAACTGCAGGGATCATACTCGGACAGAACAGTCAGCAGACCTGTTCCGACTTCTGAAAAGAACGTCCCGATGACCATATTGAGTTTCTGAAGTTTTTCCCGTCTTGACCGGATCGAGAGCAGAGAATTCAGAACGATGGTCACGAGAAGCACATTGATCGGCAGGAATCCGAGCGCATTAAACACGTAATAATACGTATTCTCCGGATCGCCCAGAAAAATAAATTTTATCGTGTAAATCGCCGCTGATATCGCTACAAGGAATATTCCGAGTTTCATTTCCCAGCTCATTCTGGTCATTGCTATCACATCCTGATATTGATGGGGGCACCGATGCGCATAAATGATTCCCAAAACTGTGCAGCGAAGCGATCTCATACGATATGCACGGAGAGGCCGAGGGCACCGTGCAAGAGTGCAAGGGCGATAGATATTTTTGCCATGGTAAAATGCCAGCGAATAGGGATTGTCCGCATGCCGCGGCGGTTCATACCAGCTATCGCGGCAGTCGCACATAAACAGAGCAGCGTGATAATGCCCATCACGACAAGAAACGGAAGCCCGAATACGGAGTAATATGCCAGTTCATGAATCATATCGATCCAACCGATACGGGGATATCCACAGGATGTCTATTTATTCCTTACCCGGGGGGGCACGCGGTTCATCGGGAGGTCAGGTATTCGTTCTTATTCCAGCTGACTGCCACAATCCTCAAATATGTGGTCTTCATATGACTTCGTATGAATAAAATGGCAACTCTGCTGCTAGTGCTTTTCGTCGCAATGCTTACCCTCGGGGCGGCATGCACCACTTCGTCAGACACCCAGACGCAGACTCCCACACCCGTAGCGCCGACGCCTGCACCCACCTCGGTGCAGACACCGCAATCACCGGAGCTCCAGCCGCAACCTACCGATATTGTCCCGACACAGAAGGCCGTTACGGTCGATGTCAGCAAGGATCCCATCTACGGGACGATTACCGTCACGTTCCGTGGGGGAAAAGGACAGTACGCCGTATCGACCCTTACCGTGAAAGCGACGCTTGCGGATGGTGAGATGCATATCCAGGACCTTGTTCCCGAAGTGAATATGGAAGCTGAATTCCCCGGAACGACAGGAGCCGACCGGGTCGAAGTGACCGCTTTTTTCAACGACGGCACGTCGTATAAGATCTACGATGACATTCTGGAATTGAGACCGCGTCAGTAAACCATTTCTTTTTTTTACGTGGTATGCCGGGGCGGCATAAAGCCATGCAGATACTCTGCCGGAACGACTACCCGAGATCCCGAACTGCCCGTCTCGCGGGAGGCTTATCCCGGAACTCCCGACATGCAAGCAGTGCCAGAAAAGGAACAATCAGAATCCAGTAATGCAGATACTGCCGTATCAGCAGTGTTGCCATGAATAATGCTGCAAGGAATGCGACAGTACGTTCTTCGGGCGTCGCAAGCCCGTTTCTGATGATGCTCCCCGCTGCAAAGACCAGTGTGGGAAGGACTATCGTAACGCTCAGTATCAGGTTCGCGGCAAACGAGAGGATATTGTCGGGCAGGTAATCGGGGACGGCCGACAACGAGCCGGTGAGATATGCCGGACTCACTCCGAATGTCCAGTATAAAGCGGCCACAACGGCTTCGGGGCCGTATACGATGAAAATGACCAGAAAGGGTATCCCGAGGGCGGCGATGAATCCCCCTACCATGGCAGCATGATTCCGGTCTCCGCGGATCCACATGAGGTAGAGCAGCGGTATGAGCGCAACCAGAGCATACTGCTTGAATCCGCCTGCAAGTCCTGCCATCACACCCGCCCGGGTGTAATGGCGGCCGATGGCACAGTGCAGGCCGAGGAGGAGAAACAGAGCGGCAAATTGTTCACTGAAGAGAAGGTAACCCTGTGCTGCTGCCGCTGCAACGAGAAAAAGAAGCCCCGATGTGAATCCCGATACCCATCCGTACCGGTCATGCCCGATTGTGAAGAGCACCATTGCCGAGAAGATGTTCACACCGGTTACCAGGACTATGTCCGGTGTACCCGGAGGAGCGAGTCCATCGAATGCGGCAACGGTTCCAAACAGAAGCGGCGGTTTGGGATCCACGAAATCCAGGTACGGGGTCAGCCCCGCAATGATTGCCGCCGCCATCGCATGAAACCGGTGAGCGTCATAGGTGAGCCAGATACAGTCGCCATGGGTGAGTACCATCATCAGTGCCGCGATAGTCGCGGCAACGACCGTATAGACGCTCAGCACCGGCCATGTTTCCCGGCTGATCAATCGTGCGAAACAGCCCACGTTATGAGCACCCCGTCGTCACAGGGACAGATATCCGTGAGGGTAAGTTTCGGGAAGAGCGCCTCCCGGATAAATCCTGCTCCGTCCGCTGGGGTCGGCGCGTCCTTGCCGCCGATCACCATATTCCCTATGTAGGTAATGAATTCATCAACCAGGTCGTCGCGAAAAAGGGACCATATCAGAGTTCCGCCTCCCTCCACCATCACTCTCTGTACTCCCTCTTTATGGAGGTATGCAAGAAGAGCGGGAAGATCAACTTCCTGATCCCCGAACGCCATGACGTCGGCACAGCGGGCGAGATCACGAGTCCTTTCGGCGGGTGCCTGGTGCGAGACGGCAATAAGCCGTTTTCCGGGTCCCTTGTGAAGGATATCGGCATCTGATGGAGTTCGTCCGCGACTGTCCACAACAATCCTGAGCGGATTTTCAAAAACACCCATGTCCCGACGCATGTGCCTGAGTTCGGGGGACTTCACGGTCAGCGACGGATTATCAGCGAGCACCGTGCCGATTCCGATCATAATCGCATCGCTTGCAGCCTTTATCCGGTCGACCCGGGCAAAATCCTCCCTGCCGGAGATACGCACCTGCCTTCGCTCCCGGGTTGAGAGTTTGCCGTCTGCACTCATTGCGAGATTGACAACGACGAACGGGCGCATACCACTAGGTATGCCTGATTCGTTTTTGAATGTTTTTAATTCCCGGGACGCGATTTATCGGGTGGGATCACCTCGGGGTGTGACCATCTCAATCCGATTCCGAAGGTCCACACAACGGATTCCGGAATTCTCGATTAGTGCTTTTTATCGAATCCTTTCAGCAAAATTCGCTATTATTTCGCTTCAAATCAAAAGTCATATATATGTCTGCCGGAATAAACTATTATTATCATGCCTTCCGGGGTTTTTCCGACGCAATCGTTGCGGGATCTTGGTCTGAAGGAGGCCGATCTGGTAAAAATCTGGGTTATTGCATGTTTTATCATGGTTTCCATGCTGGTGACCGTATTCTCCTTTGCGGTCCCGGTCGGAGCGATGTACCCGGCGCTGATGTTTCTCTTCCCCCAGCTGTATTACATCCCGATTATCCTCATATCCATCTGGTATCCGAGACACGGGCTGCAATGTACGATATTGCTGGTGGTTGCATTCCTGGCGATTACCTCGTATTATTATCTCGTCGGGGCACTCGTGGATCCATTCATATTCGGCGTGAATGCGGCGATGTACCTCTGGGTCGTCATCGCGACGACACAGCTTGCCAAGGAAGGCGGCCTTCTCAATGTTAAATACTGGAATGTGTTTAAAAACGCCGAAGCAGGGATGTTCCTCCTCAAAGACACGAATATGAAAATCGTCGATGCGAACCAGAAGCTCGGCGAAATACTGGGATACGATCCTCTGGAATTGAGGGGGCTTCCCGCCGGGGAGCTCTGGGAAAACCCGAGGGACGGCGTGAACGTACTGGAGGAGTGCAACGGTCAGGGACCGGTGTTCGAACGCAGGATGCGGTTCCTCGGGAAGTCAGGAAATATAAAAACCGTGCTTTTTTCATGCAAACAAACTGCTGAACAGCCATTTATCGAATGCACGGTTTTTGACATTACAAAGATTGAACAGAAAGAGACCAATCTTATCGAGGCGAAGGAACAGCTCCAGTCTCTCGTCAATTCGTCGCAGGATCTTATCTTTATGCAGGACAGTGCCGGACGGTTCCTGCAGTTCCACTGGGCAAAGGCCGAAGATTTCGGGATTGATCCCGTGAATATGATCGGAAAAACACTCTCAGATTTCTTTCCCGATACCGTTGCTGAAGCCCACAGCCGGCGTATCCGGGAGGTGTTTAAGAGTGGCGAGACAATAAATTACGAATTTTCCGTCACACTGAATGGATCCGAGCAGACATTTTCCACGCTCCTCGGCCCGGTACTTGACCCCGGAGGCAAAACGATCGGTGTCATCGGTACGATGCGGGATGTCACGAACGGTCTCCAGCAGGATCTGACGTATATGCAGCTGGAACGCGAGCTTGATCGCTGGCGCAACTTCATCAACACCGCCGCACATGAGCTGAGGACACCGCTCCAGCCAATTCTCGGCTATCTCCACCTGATTCTTGAAGATCCGTCAAGTTATGCTCTGGATTCGGAAACGGTAAAGCTTCTGCGGCTCTGCCTTGAAAACGTGGAGCGCGAGCGCAGGGTTGTGGACCGTATGCTGGAGCTCGGTATTATGGACTCCTGCAAGATAAACCTCAACCTGACTGATTTTTCACTCCGACAGCTCATCAGTACGGTGACCCGGATTGGCGGCTATGATCTTCAGGCTGAAATCAAATGCAGGATGTCACCGGATTTGATGATCTGTGCCGACCGTGACCGGATCTATCAGGTTCTCGACGGAATTATCTCAAATGCCGTCCGGTTCAGCGAGCCGCCCCGTATTGTGGAGATTACATATCGTGGTGATGAGCAGTATCACTACATTTCAATCAGGGATAACGGCATAGGCATCGCACAGGAATCGCTGAATAATATCTTCGAACCGTTTTATCTTGCCGACTCGGAAAAACTCGCCCGGGAGTACGGGAGAATCGGTCTCGGCCTCTCGATTGCACAGAAATACGTTGATATGCATCAGGGCAAAGTCCTCGTGGAGAGTGAGCCCGGAGTCGGAAGTACATTCACCGTGAAGTTGCCGAAGGTGGTGTGTAATGAGCCGTAAGGTCATGGTCATCGATGATGACCTCCCGACTCTTGAAGTGATGAAACTTCTCCTCCCCCGCCTTGGCTGGGAACCGATAATGGTGAACAATGCGCTGGAAGCACTTGAAATACTCGAGAAGGAGCAGCCGCGTCTCATCCTCCTCGATATTATGATGTCGCCCTTAAACGGCTGGGAGTTCTTAAAAAGGCTTCGTGGGAATCCGGCAATGAAGGATATCCCCGTGCTCCTTTTTACGGCAAAGCATATCTGGCCCGAGGAATTCTCCCTGTACGCTGATGGCGTGGTGGGCGTGCTTGAAAAACCTGTACTTCCTTCTGATCTGCGCCGGGCTCTTGAGCCGTTTGCATGATCCGGCGCGGGCAACCAGCCGCGGTATGGTCTTCACGACTCGGTACCGCCCTCCCCTAACCGCCGCCGGTGGGAGGGAACAGGGCGATAATATCGCTCTCCCTGAGCCCGGTATTAAGATTGTCGATGAAATGGATATTCCTGCCGTTTATAAGGATATTTACATAAGGCAGGAGCACGTCCGGGGATTCAAAGAGAGCTGCCGACAGATCCGGATACCGTCCTGACAGTTCATCCAGCAGGTTTTTTATTCTCGCTCCCTCCGGAAGCGTAACAAGGACTTCCCTCTCCATAATATCTCGCAATCCCGCAAAAACCTTCACTGATACCTTTATGGCGTCCCCCCCCTCCCCGCGGAAGCATGCTCTCCGCCGCAGCCGATGCAGCGGGGTGCCCGGTCGACGACGAGTGTATCCGTTTCACTGCGAAGCCCGTCCCAGAACAACAACCTCCCCGCGAGCACGCCGCCGATGCCCAGACGCAGTTTGATTGCCTCTGTCGCCTCGATGCACCCGATGATGCCTGTCGTCACCCCGATAATCGGGACCGGGCCCGCAGGCGGGGGGACCGGTACAATACACCTGAGACAGGGTGTTTTATAGGGAATGATTGTTGAAACCTGCCCGTAAAAGCCGTTAACTCCTCCGTGGACGAACGGAATGCCATATTCGAGTGCTGTCCCGTTGAGTATGTACCGGGTGGGGAAGTTGTCCATGCCGTCAAGAATCAGGTCCATCCCCGCGGCAAGATCGCGGATGGTTTCCTGACTGATAACCTCACATATCCCTTCCACACGAATCCGGGGATTGAGTGCGCAGAGTTCTTCCCCTGCCACATCGGCCTTGAAGCGGCCGATGTCTTCATCCCGGTACAGGATTTGCCTGTTCAGATTATGTTTCTCGATGCGGTCACTGTCGACAATGCGGATATGCCCGAAACCCGCTCCGGCCAGACATGCTGCAATTGTTGAGCCGAGACCTCCGGCACCGGCGACGAGGGCATGGGATCGGGAAAGGATTCGCTGCCCCTCAGATCCGGTGACGGGCAGCTGCCGCGCATATCGTTCGTCATCTGCTGGATCGGGCATGGGCATGCAGCTCTTTTCACAGGCCCAGCTCGGCACGTTTTTCAGGCGTCGGAATTCCCTCGCTGTCCCATCCTCTGGCGCTGTAGTACTCATCCAGCAGTGGCTGGCGCTCCCACACGCGCCCGGCGGGCGCCCCTTCCTTCAGCGGTTCTGTCAGGAACCGTTTGGGGAGCGTATCGTTCTCCTTCGTATATCCCACCTTCAGATTGAAGAGTTTCTGCATATTCCAGATGCGCTCTCCGATGCGGAGCAGCTCCTGTGCATCGATATCCATGCCCGTCGCAGCAGCAATTGCTTTCGCATAGTCGGCTGCATCAAGTGCAAAGGAGGAGAAAAGGCACATTCCACTGGAATCAATCGCAGCGGTGAGATCCTGGAATGTCTTCGTCCATTCCGCCTTACCTTCGCTTGTATAGGGATCCAGTTTTTCGGGGGAACCGAGAATTTCCGGTGAGATCATGTACCCGTACACGTGATCGCCGCCGCGGACCGAGGTCGCATACTGCAGTCCGTGCCCCTGCAGCCCCCGCGGATCGTATGCGGGGAGCTCCTGCATTTTCACGCTCATGGAGAGTTCCGCATGCCCGTGCTTTTCCGCAAAACGGTACGAACCCTCTGCCAGTTCGTCACCGATGCCCTCCCGGTATCCTATCTTGCTCACCATCTCCAGCATTGCATTGGCATCTCCAAAGCGGATAGGCTGGCTGACATACCCTTTTTCAGCCATCTCCATCAGGCAGGCGATGGTCGCTCCGGCTGATATGGTGTCAAGGCCGAGTTCGTTGCAGAGATAGTTTGCCTTTGTTATCATTTTTATATCTGAAATTCCGCAATCCGCCCCGAAAGCCCAGTCGCTTTCATATTCCGGCCCTTCACCGGTAACGCCGTCCACTTCGCTCAGCCGCCCGCACTGGACGATGCAGGCATAGCATCCTTTCGGTTTTTTCAGGATCGTCTTAGCGATTTCCTCGCCGGATATCTTATCCGCCTCGGTGAAATGAGCGCTCTGGAAGTTCTTCGTCGGCAGGATGTAGTTTTCATTGATGATATTGACAAGGACAGCGGTACCGTAGGTATGCAGCGCCTGTTCGATTCCGTTTTCGGTGATCTTCTTTCTGAAGTCTTCTTTTACGGTATTAAAGCGTTCTTCATCTGCTTCGGCGATAATCTGCGTCCCGGTCGCAGCAATGGCCTTGAGGTGTTTGGAACCCCAGACAGCGCCGATGCCGCCGCGTCCTGCCGCCCGTGTTTTCTCGTTGATTACGCACGAAATACGACTGAGCTTCTCGCCCGCGGGGCCGATGCAGGAAACACGTGCACCTGCGTCCCCCATGTCCCGTATGATGGCGTCGGTTGTCTCACCCGTTTTCATACCCCAGTAAGACGTCGCATCTTTAATCTCGGCATTGCCGTCTGTGAGCAGGAGATAGACGGGTGTTTCGGACTTACCGGTTATTACGATGGCGTCGAATCCTGCTTTTTTCATCTTCCACCCGAATACCCCGCCGCTGTTTGCGGATGTCAGCGTTTCATTGAGTGGGGATTTCGTAATAACCTCGTACCTGCTTCCCAGCGGAACCCCGGTGCCTGTCAGGGGGCCCGAGGCGACTACAAGCACGTTATCGGGACTGAACGGGTTGGTTGACGGGTCCATCATGTCTGTGATTATCTTAACACCGAATCCCCGTCCTCCGAGCCAGAGTCGTTTGATATCCTCCGGATAGGGTTGGATTTTAAGGGTTTTTTTTGTCAGATCCACAGTCAGTATCTTTCCGGCATAGGCATCCATGCACATCACCACCCGAGACTTATCATCAGATGATTTATAAGTTTGTACACCGGCAATCCCGGGAGCATTCGCTCGTGGAAGCACAGGTGCTTATCCATGCACGCCCCGGGGGGTCACTCGGCCGGTCTGGCAAGCCGGAGAGCAGCTGAATTCATGCAATACCGTTTATACGTCGGCGGAGGTCCGTCATCGAATACATGTCCCAGGTGTGCGTCGCAACGGCGGCACAGGACCTCGGTTCGCGGGTACCCAAGCTCGTAATCGATTGATGTCGAGAGGTTTTCCTCCGCAACCGGGGCCCGGAAACTGGGCCATCCGGTCCCCGAATCGAATTTTGTATCAGATGAAAAGAGATCGGTACCACAACAGGCGCACCGGTATATTCCCGGCTCCTTACAGTCATGATAAGCGCCGGTAAAGGGTGCTTCGGTCCCCTTTTTCCGGGCTACCCGGAACACTTCGGATGAGAGCAGACGGCGCCACTCGTCATCCGTCCGGATTATTTTTTCCACCTGCTCAATGGTTCCTGTCCGTACAACATAAATCGACACTCTCTGAATGGAATCTTCCGCAACGGCAGTCGTCACATACCGTGATGTCCCGCAAGAGAATATTTTGGTTTTGGTCGGATGAGGGAGGGGGGGAATCAGAATGGAAGAGCATGTCAGCCCCCCTCCGTGCACCGGTACGGAGGACACATTGTGCATGCGGGATGCCTGCCCGCACCGACTGATCGTGTTCAGGACTTTTTCGGGTGTATTTTTTGCATCGCAAGGAAAAGCGCGATGCCTGCACAGAGTTGCATAACGGTCAGAAATCCGATGACGAGGGGGAGAAAGGTCTCGTAGGCCCATCCTATGAACACGCTTCCGATAAACCAGGCGGCTCCGTATACCGTGTTGAAAATCCCGTATGCGGTGCAGCGCTTGCTGATATGAGTATAATCTGCGACCGCAGCCCTGAGAATCGTCTCCTGCACGCCCATCGCTGCGCCCCACAATACGACTGCGATGAAAACGTACAACGCGGAGGTTGAAAAAGCTGCAACGGGGATAACGAGGCCGAGCAGCGGGAGGATGAAAAGAACGGATACACCGAAGCGGTCGTATGCGCGTCCGACGATGAGAGCGACAACAGCATCGACCCCCATTGCGATGGCGTAATACAGGGGGATTTCCGCATCGGGCACGATGCCGGTCGCGGTGAAATGATAGGCGATGAGCGGGAAAGCCGCGAATCCCGCCATGGTGAAAGCGGTAAAAATCGCAAAGCGCAGCAACGCGCCGGCCTGTGTTTCCTGCTCCTGACAGGTGAGTGCCGATTCCATCGAAACCGGATCGGGCACGTTGCGGCGTGCGATTACAAGGGCCGTTATCATCAGGAAAAACGGGATGAAGAGCAGAATGAAGGCAACCTGAAAATCTCCCCTGAGTACGAACGCGGCGGTGAATATGAGGGGGCCGATGATTGCCCCGATCTGATCCATCGCCTCGTGAATGCCAAATCCCCAGCCCCTGCCTACGGTGACGGTGATGTTGGAGAGAATTGCGTCCTTTGCCGGTGCCCTGATGCCTTTGCCCATTCTTTCCACGATGAAGAGCGCAGCGGCGATTTCCCACCTGCCTGCAAATGCAAGAAAAGGCACGGCGATCAGCATCCCGTACCCGAGAAATGTCACCGCCCAGTACCGCCCCGTCGTGTCGGTGACATACCCCGATACGAGACGGAGGGCGTACCCGAGAAACTCTCCCAGCCCTGCGACAATCCCGACAACAAGAGCACTCGCACCAAGAACATAGAGGTAAGGGCCGGTAACGCTTCTCGCGCCTTCGTAAATAATATCGCCGAACATGCTGACGATACCGAAAAGAATGATGATCCCGTAGGCGGCGCGGCGCCGGGACGGGGAATCAGGAGAAATGCTCATGGGCGTCATTTCTCAGTCGTCTGAGGGATTGATATTTTCTGCGGTTTGTTACGGATCGCTTTCGTATGGCAGTGGACACTTTCATCATGTCCGCCGTGTCCGGAATCCTTATCGCCGGAGGTCGGGTGCGAGAAAATCGTCTGCGCTATATCCTGCGGAGAACGAATCCGGCACTGGAAGCCAGTATGATTATCAGTGCACCGATAAGAAGGATTTTCACATCCATCTGAAAGAGGAAGAAGAGACAGGTGATGACACCGAGGACGGGCAGCAAAGGCACCCTGCAGATCGAACCGGGAATCCGGAAGGGCCGGTTCCGGCCAGGTAACTGAAAGCGCAGGAAGATTACCGCGGCATTGATGACTGCGAATGTGACGAACAGGGTGAAGTTGGCCACGAGTGCGACATCCCTGATATTTCCGAGGGAGAGAAAGAGAACTGATGCGACAAACGCCACGACGATCGCCACCAGCGGTGTGCTGGTGCCGGGGTGCACATAGCCGATTGCCTGCGGAAGTGACCGTGACCGGGCCATACCGAACATAATTCTGGATGACGAAAGCAGCATGAGAAGGGCGGTATTCGCCGTGGCGAAGAGGGCAATGAGGGTAAAAGCCAGAAACGCTTCCGGCCCGAGCGCTTTCTCCGCGACGACTGCAAAGGGTGCCGATGATCCTGCCAGGGCCTGCCATCCGGCCACACTCACTGCGGCGAGTGCGACGAGGACGTACAGCACGATCGTAGTTGCCAGCGCCAGAAGAAGCCCTGTAGGGACTATCCGTTCGGGTTCGATTGTCTCATCGGAGAGCTTCACGATCTCCTCGAAGCCCTGGTATGCAAAGAATATGAGTGCGGAGGCCTGGAGGACACCCGCGATGCCGAGCGGCATCTCAAGATAGTCGACGGATCCGAGATAAGGAAATCCGATTGCAATGATGCCGATGAGGCCACCTGCCTCAATAAGCGTAAACGTAATGATAAACGCTGCGGACTGCTTGATCCCGGTGAATATTATAACTGAAAGCAGAAACAGCAGGAGTATTGCGGTCGGCATCATCGGTATGCCGGTAATTCCCGCGAAATATCCGGCGAAACCGAGTGAAACCGTTGCAGCCCCCACAATCCCTGACAGAATGACGAGAATCCCGACCAGAAAGGCAAGTTGCTGTCCGAACGCCCGGGACGTATATTCATATTCGGCGCTCGCAATCGGAAACATGGAGGAGAGTTCGGCATAGCTCAGGCCGGTGAATGCCGCGATGGCAGCCGTGAGAAGGAATGCCATCCAGATTGCATTTCCTGCAAGACCGGCGGCTTCTCCTATGAGGGCATAGATGCCGGCACCTAAAATGACTCCGATCCCGGATAAAACAACTTCTCTGAGGGTAAGAACCCGTTTCAGCTGGGCCTGATCCTGATCAGCCATACTACCGTACCTCCATTAAAGTGCTTGTAGGAAGGATGTTTTAGATATTCGTTCTGTTCTGATTCCCTGGTTATGTTCGCGTACTGCCCGGTTTCCCCGTGGTATTCCAAATTAGGTGCCGAAGGCATCCCGGCGGACATCCGGTAGGTCTGCGTGCATTCGATGCCGAACTTTCATGATCGGTCCCGGCCTCGGAGACCTTTCCAGCAGCGCTTTCATAAAAGGCAGGGGAGGAGAAAATTTTACATGATAAATAATTATATATGTGTGGCGTTTTTATACAAAAGTATGAATCCTGTGCTACGTCATGACAGCGCATGCCCCCTTTGCCAGGCTGCAGAACGAGTCCCCATCAAACGACTCAGCGGAACCCTCGGGCTGTACTGTCCGGCCTGTAAATTCGTCGAGGACGTCGGATCGTTTGTGGATATCGACGCTCTCCGCGATAAGCCGGAAATATAGACGGCCCGTCTGGTATTCGTCCTGAAAATATTGTCAAGAAGCCCCGGTGGCGCCTTGTGCATATGCCTGTCATTTTTACCATACCGTGCATATGCCGCTGTTTTTCCCCCTATCGTTCATAATGAATGCCGGCGGGAATCCCTTTTTGAATCATGCAATACTTCTCCGCCGGTTTCGTGTGAACCGGTGTATTTCAGCCTTCTCCGCTGCGGGTGCGATAAAGTTCTTCCGGAACGATAATCTCGAACCTGATACCCCCATCCGGTGTGCCGGTCTCGCGAATTGAGATTCCCGTGATGTCCAGGATTTCACGAACCATAAACAGATCGCGATCCCGGGAGTAATCCGGGCTGAAAATCTCCTCTTTCCGGGCTTCGATAATACCTTCCCCATCCTGTTCATAGATCAGACTGAGGGCGCCGGATCCGCCGCTCGTGAAGAGTATTTTGTGGACATCACCGCCCTTGCGGATGGCGAATGCAACCATGGCCTGAAGCGCCTTTTCAAGGTGCGAGTCCGCATATATCTCGATCCCATCCATCCTGATATCACGATGTATGGAGCTCATGTCGAGATGAGAAATTGCCAGCAGAAATACCTGTTGAACATTTTGCCATACCGGTGGTTTTTCACCGAGATCCTGATAATTCCTGGTGAACTCAACTGATGTGGCCATGGTTTCAACTGATGACGTAATATTCGCGACATAGTTACTTTGTTCCCTGTCATCGGCCTTTTCCGCGAGAAGCGCAAGGAATCCTTTCAGGATAAAAATCTGGTTTTCAAGATCGGTCCGGGTGATTTTCGAGAGCAGGGTGAGCTTTCGGTTCACCCGCCGCAGTGCTTCCTCATATCGTTTCCGCTCGGATATGTCCCTGATTGTAGCGACGAATGTAGTCCGTTCGTTCAGGATGAAAGAGTTGGCTGTTATCTCAACCGGGAAAAGGGTCCCGTCCTTTTTCCTGTGGTATCGCAGCGGAATCTTTAATTCCTGGGGTTCTTTCAATACCTGAAGCGATTTTTCGGGCTCGGCGGATATGTCGGCTATCCCGAGGTTCAGGAATTCGTCGCGACTAAACCCGTATAATTTCAACGCCGCACTATTGACCTCCATGAATTGTGTGGATTTTGTATCGATAACGAATACGGGGTCCATTTCAGCTTCAAAAAGTGCCCGGTATTTTTCTTCGTTCTCACGAAGTGAGAGTTCCACGTGTTTTCGCTGGATGATACTTCGGCCTGTTTCAAAGACTCCGATTGTTGCGAGCACGTAGGCAGCCGTGCGGATGATGATGAGAAATGTTTCGAATTGTTCCCGCAGTCCGATTATCGTCATGAAATGAGAAATGCCGAAAAAACCGAATGCTGTGCCGATAAAGAGCGGGATGGTGCTCTGGATCCTTACAGCACTCCAGTAACTCACGATAACGATGAGAATACAGAGTATCAGGTTGATTATGAGAATCGGATCACTGAGGAAGGCCATGAGTTAATTCTTCTCATATAGGGAAGTGAGAAATAAAGATTTCGGTTTATTTCATCATTCCACGAATATTTCTAAAAGATACGGAGAAATTTCACAAAGAGAATAAGTATGCCCCCGCCCGGATTTGAACCGGGGACAACCAGATCTTCAGTCTGGCGCTCTCCCAGACTGAGCTACAGGGGCGTTGGATATCAGTATACGTAATGCATCTACATAAAGGATTTGTTTCGGTTTGCAGGCATGGACCAGTTGGGTATTTTTCGGGTCCGTGCCGGGGAAATACTGCAGTTACGTATCCGCACTGCCGCCGCCGTACAGCACCGCCTCTCCGTCTCCGACCGGTGTAGGGCACGTCTCACGATCCGACCTATTTATGGAGGTTCAGCTCCATCATATTCCTGATATGGTCGGGCGGAACAACGGCGGGATGAATGACAACGGAAATATGATGAAGGCGCTCTCGAACAGGAGCCAGCATGTCGTACACCTGACTCACAACGATCTCGATGCCGTGGGCGGCGATGCAATCCACCGGATGCGGTATGATACGGAAGGAGTTTTTACGATCTTTTCATCGGTGGGAAAATTCTCCGCTCTGCTCAGCACGGTGGCAGGCAGTCCAGGCCGGGGCGACCTGCTCTCGATTTCTGATCTCGGTTTCCAGAAAGGGAGTGTCGAGAAGCTGAAAAAAGCGAAGTCCAACGGCTGGCGTATTGAGTGGCGGGATCATCACCGCTGGACGGAAGAGGAGGCGGCCGCGGTCGAAAAAGCGGGTGTGCTCCTTCACATCGATACGGAAATCTGTGCAACGGCGATTGTCGCCCGGGATCTCATGCCGGGAGATGCGAAGGCTGCCGAGGTGGCGCGGGTTGTCTGTGACTATGATCTCTGGCGGCACACCGATCCCCGGTCGAAGGTGCTCGGGCAGGTTGTGATGCGAAAAGAGTACCGCGACCATGTCAGGGACGTACTCATCCGCGGGGTGTTTTCGGATGCGACAATCGAGGCGGAATATGCATCGATCATCCGCGAGATGGAGGAGCAGATCGAGCACAGCATCCGGCATACGACTGTGCTCGGCACGAAATACCGGATCGCCTTCGCTCCGCTCTACGGGTACCCGAGCGAAACCGCCCACACAATACGCGATCGCCTCGGCACGGACATCGAAGTGATCATCTCCGACAACGGCCGTTTTTCCATCCGGTCGGTACCTCCGATAAGCCACCTGATCGCTCGGGAATTCGATGGCGGCGGCCATCCGCCCGCAGCAGGTGGAACGTTTCAGTTCACCTTTTTTGACAAGGTTCGTTTCTTCCTCCTGAAGCGGACCCGGCATTTCGATGATCTGGTCCGGGTTGCTGAATCCCTGTAAAGACAAAAATTTCAGCGTTAGGGCGCCAGAGTGGACTAAATTGCCTGTTCATTCGGGATCCATCCTTCAGCAGTATACGTACTCCGGCTGTATTTTCTCCCGGAAATGAAAAAAAGGGCAGATTCTGTCAATCTTTCCGGCACATGGCGGCTGCAAGCCCGCCGTACTAAATCATACGTCCTTCAATTGCATCGATCAGTTCCTCATGCTATGCACCCGCCGGCAGATCGAGGAGGGCGTCCACCGGAAAAAAAGTCCCTGAAGTTCATTCCACCGTTGGTTCTATTCCTGCAGTGTCCATGCCCGCTCACCCATCTCCTTCCAGTAAGCGGCGCACCCGCCTGTGCAGTAGCCCCCTGCGTATATATTTTCGGGATCGAAGTGCCCGGTCGCTGCAGCATAGTCTTCCGGTCCCGCATCGATGAGAGCGACCCGGCGCACGTCATACTCTCCCATGAGGTGCAGGAGCTGCGGGAGAAAACGGGCGGGGACGGCAACACTGTCCTGCACTTCCAGGATCCGCTCAATTGTCCTTCCGGTTCCACCCGGCGCGAAAAAAAACACCTTTTTCCCTGCAAGATCCTCGAGTTCGATCGATGTGAAACCATCACCGATGAGTACATGGCCGGCAACTCCGGAATCCCGCATCTCACGCATCAGCCGGGCGAAGACATGACAGAGTGCGTCGTAAAAATCCGCAGTATCTCCGAAATGCCGATCCTCGATTCCGAGGGACGAGGGGCCGGGCAGTGCGCACCATGCATGTTGACGAAGCGCATGTATCCGCCGCGCGTCCTTGATTACCCATGAAGCGTCGATATCGGGTTCGGCGGTAAGCACCCGATCCCTCAGGCCCAGGATCGACCCCAGCCAGCGATCCCCGTAATAGCACCCGCCGGCGCACGCCGTTGTGACGGCCTCCTGAACGGCGAGAGACCGTTCGAGGAGGAACGAGATAAGATCGGCATCCGTTCCGTGCTGTTTTCCTGTCCAGTCGGCAAGTTCGGAGATCGAGGGCACGTCCTCTTCTGCACCGAATGCCCTCGTCTCAAAATTCAAACGTTTTTTCATCTGATATTATGATATTTATATCAGCAATGGCTAAAAGCATAGGGATGAGCGACACACCGATGCTGGTGACCTGCGGGCTCCCTTATACAAACGGTCCATGCCATATCGGGCACCTGCGGACCTATATCCCTGCCGACTTTTATGTTCGCTATCTGCGGCGGGCAGGCGAGAAGGTGGTCTTCATCTGTGGTTCCGACAACCACGGCACTCCAATTGTAATCAGCGCAGAACAGCAGTCTGTTACCCCCCGTGAGATGAGCGAGCGGTATCACCACCACTTCGACACGACATTCAAACGGATGAATATCGGATTCGATCATTTCGGGATGACCGATGATCCGACCAATCACCATCGCACCCGGTCCATCGTCCAACGGCTGAATGACAACGGGCATGTATACCGGAAAACCATCAGCCAGAGCTACTGTCCGCAGTGTGAGCGGTTCCTTCCTGATCGCTATGTCGAAGGGATCTGCCCGCACTGTGGGGCAATGGCGCGGGGTGACGAGTGCGATCAGGGGTGCGGGAAACATCTGGAACCCGGTGAACTCCGCAAACCGGTCTGCAAGGTGTGCGGAGGAAATGCCGAATTCCGGGACCAGGAGCATTTTTTCTTCAGACTGGGAGATTTTTCTGAATTTCTCGAGAGTTTCCTCCCGAACCTCGGGGGGACTTCCAACGCCCGTAACTATGGCCTCGGTTGGGTTAAAGAAGGGCTCCATGACTGGTGCATTACACGGACTCTGGACTGGGGCGTCAAATTTCCGGGTCGGGACGATCTTGTGGTGTACGTATGGATCGACGCTCCCATAGGGTATATCTCGTTCACCGAGGAGTATATGAACGCCGAGGGCGATGACTGGAAACGTTTGTGGTGCGGCAATGGCAGGATCACGCATTTTATCGGTCAGGATATTATCTATCACCACTGCGTTTTCTGGCCGGCTCTTCTGAAAGGCGCCGGATACGGCCTGCCCCATGCGGTTGTTGCGAGTGGAATGGTAAAAATTGACGACCGCACGTTCTCCAAGACACGCGGGTACGTCGTATGGACCAACGATGATTACCTCGACCAGGGCATGTCAGCCGATTATCTGCGTTATTACCTGCTCAGCTATACAAGCCACACAAAGGAGCTCAATTTTTCGTGGCAGGTTTTTCAGGATCGCGTCAACAACGAGCTAGTCGATACGCTGGGTAATTTCCTCTACAGGACAATGCATTTTGCGCAAAAAAAACTCGGCGGCATTCCCGAATGCGAGCCGGACACTGCAATTATTGAAGAAATTGAGAAATCCATCCTCACTGTGGAGGACTATGTCCGGACCTACGAATTCAAGAATGCCATCGATGCGATGATGGCCCTTGCCTCGTTTGGGAACACCTATATCCAGACGAATGCACCGTGGAAGCTCATGCGGGACGACCCCGGCGGGGCAGCGCAGGTGATCCGTAACTGCCTCCAGCTTGTCAAGGCGCTTGTCCTGCTCTTCGAACCGGTGATCCCCGGGAAGGCGCAGATCGCCTGGGAGATGCTCGGGTATACGGATGCCGTCGCCGCTCATGCCATAAGGGAAGGCATCGCCGGATTTGAATCCGCAACTCTTCCGGCGCCCTCGATTGTCTTCGAAAAGATCGAAGACGAGCAGGTGTCACGGCTTGACGAACTCCTTAAAAAGCGGGTGAGTGATGCAAAAATGAAAGAAAATAAATCGGAAACAATCTCGATAGAAGAATTCGCAAAGATGGACATCCGCATTGCCCGGATTGTCGCCGCCGAGCATGTACAGGGTTCTGAGAAACTTCTCCGTCTAACCGTCGATCTCGGCGACGAGCAGCGGCAGGTGGTGAGCGGGATAGCCCGGTATTCCGCACCCGCGGATCTTGTCGGCACCGATGTCGTACTGCTTGCCAATTTAAAACCGGCCAAAATTTTCGGAATCGAGAGCAACGGCATGATCCTCGCCGCAGGTGACGAAGCCTCACTTCTCATCCCCCAGAAGCCGGTAAAGGCCGGTACGAGGATCAGATAACTCTTTTCGGGGAAGGAAGATCACACCGATTACAGATCGATGGTCTCTTCAATTAGTGTCCTGCCGGTGTTTTTATTGACAAGGACGAATTTCCATTTTCCGGGCGGAGAAAACACTCCGATGCCCTGATGGTAGGATGTGCCGAAGACCATCTCCGGTTCATCAGTAATCCAGTAATCAGTTGCTTCCGGATCGTCATGATCAAAGTAGAATACATACCAGACATCGCCCTTCTGTAGTACATCGTCGATGAGCACCGCTGCCCTCACCGGGTGCGATATACGCCGGGGATCAACGACGTCAATACGTGTCTGGTTCAGGGGGATAGGTGCGCCTTTTTCATAGGACAGCCGGATGACAGGTGTATCGGTAGAGCCTGTTTCTCCCAGTCCCATCACGACATCCACGTCAAATGCCGGCTCTTCGACCAGGGTCTCGCTCCCGCTGAAAAGTCCCGACAGGACGGAAAAAATAACGGTGGCGAAGATAACCGTGGCAATGATGGCGAGCATGGCAGCGGCATTTTCCGATATGGCGCGTTCATCCATTGCAGTCCAGAATATGCCATTACTATATCATCAATTCACCTGAAAAAAGACGGACCTGGAGGGATTCGAACCCCCGGCATCCGGGTTAGAAGCCCGGCGCTATATCCTGGCTAAGCCACAGATCCCCTGGGCACGGTGTCAATAATATTGGTGGGTTTGAGGTATTAATCCTTCACTCTCCGTTGGGTCCGTTGCTTTTCCGAGGCGGCTTTACCCGGCATGGTAGCACGAGCCCTTGATGACCTCTACAACCGTTGCTTCGCTCCATGCTTTCCCCTCAATCTCTCTGACGATGGTGCTGTCCATATATTTCACCTGGACGCGGGCGGACATCCGTTCCCGTTCCTCGTAATATAACGGGTTGACGAACTCGACGATGCGTTTCATGTTGATCGTGATCGATATCACATGAACGATAATACCCGCGTCACCGGCCGAGAGATCATCGAGATCCACCGAAGTCATGAAGATGCAATCTCCCGCCTTGCTCCCCATCAACGTGATGATATTGTGGGCACTCTGGAGTTCAAGGGTTCGGGGTTTGCCGTATTTAATTTCCGAAATGACGGCGGGCGCAATTCCTGTCAATGCGATGCACTTCATGAGTATCACCCGTACATCGGCAGTTGCTCTTTCTTCGGCAGCTGCTCCGTCTGTTGTACCTGTTCCGCCATCTTCGACATTGCGGCTTCAATCTCGGTTGCCTGTTCAAGAAGTGCATCGATACCGATGTTCAAATTGTACATCTTGTTTATCACAGTTATAGCCGAAGCGGCGGCACGCGGATCGGGAGTGTTCACCGTTTCACCGAGCAGCCCGACAGCGGGAATATCCCTGACCTTGCACTCGGTAAGGATGCTGCCCGCGATACCCGAAATGCTTCCCATCGGAAGAATGACGGTCTTATCTTCGATGAGTTTTAATGACTCGTCGGTCGTTGCAACACCGAATACGCGTTTTTCCGGTTCGTTGGTGATGATGCCGGCAATGGTGACAATTTCCTGGATTGCGAACTGGGACAGCCAGTCGATGATGCCGTTAGCCACTTCGTAGCAGATCATAGGATGAATGGGGATGTCGGCAACGACAGCAAAGAAGTCCTCTTTCTCATAGAACCGCACGGGTACGTTGATAACGCCCTTCGCCATGATCGCGAGCGGGGGGAAGTATTTGCTGGTCACGTTTCCGATATGCTCGAATTCCATCTGGTCAACCATGTACTGCAAGGCAATACTGCCGACAAGACCACTGCCGGGAAATCCGATGAGCACCTTTTTTCCGCTTCCGGTAAGCGGTTTCGAGATAATTTTAATATCTTCCACAGGATCACATCGCTACACTCGCATTAATTTAACATACACCGGCATCCCAAAAAATAGTATGCAAGAATATCCCATCAAGCGCGGGTTCACCAAGGGGTTCGAAATCCGGATGGTTGAGGGGCTGAAGGACTGTTTCGATGTGGCGCCGCAGGAATCCGGCGGCACCTATACACTATCGTACGGTGCGCTAAAAAGGCTTGAAGTCTGCCTTGGCCCGAAAGGAAAGACGATCGTGGTCGGCACCGAATCGGATACCTCCGTGGAGGACGACGAGATCATTCTTGACACGAACAGAAGGTTTCGCAGGTACCTGGAGTACGTGACCGGATACAATTCAAAGGAACGGGCCAAAAAAGCAAAAAAAATGGTCGAGTGATTGTGAATTATTCGATGACAATTGCGGGTTTGAACGGGAGCGCCGCTGCGGCTTTCGGGTGTGTGCTCTCACCTGCAGGCACGATGGTGACCGGAACGGCGTATTCCCGCTCGAGAAACTCCGTCGCTTCCTGAAAGATTGCAATTTCGCCCGGCACCGATTTCGCAAGCTCGGCGACAAGGTGCGGTGGGAAGCGGTGAATAAGGGTAGTCGTTTGTTTTGCCGCGTCCGTTGCAGCTTTACCGCGTTTCTTCATCGCTTCATCGGTCATAATCTCCCGAATCACCTGTTTTTTATCCACGGAATTCGCGATAGTGGTAAAAATATCCCATTTCCACGATGGCGCGATAAAGAGGGTGATCCCCTTCGGTTCGATCTGGATGAGTTTCATAATTGATTCGATATCTTCGACCGTGCGGGAGAGCAGCTCTTCGGCAAGCTCGGTTTCCTCATCGATTCTCCCGGTGTCCGGTTCGGGGAAGGGTGCAAAGGCAACGTCTTCCGCCCCGCCGATCTCTGCCCAGAGCGTTTCGGATGTGAAGGGAATAAACGGTGCAAGCAGCCGGATCCATGTGCTGCTGACCTCGCGGAGTACTGCCGACCCGCGGATCTCCGCGGGAAGGCGGCGGCGATACCACTTCAGGTCCGCTTCGATGCCGAAATATGCCTCCTGGAGAGCCTGCCGGGTCTGGAATGACGCAAGTGCATCATTCGTTGCGGCGATCCTTTTTTGCAGTCTGCTGATCAGCCACCGGTCGATGGGGAATGTTCCTTCGGCTGCCATGCCCTCGGAGACGGTGGTGTAGAACCGTTCGATCTGTTTTCTCGTGGACATGACGAATTCCTTTCTCCAGTCAAAGTCCTGCCACGGTTCGGCACTTCCCACCAGAAACATCCGCACGGTATCGGCACCGAACTCTTCAAGGGCGTCTTCGAGGAGGAACACGTTGCCTTTGCTGGATGACATCTTCGCCCCGTCAAGCAGGCCCATACCGAATATTACCATCCCCTTGGGCTGGAGGTTTTCCGGGAAAAGGGCGGCGTGATGGAAAAGCTGGAACGTCAGGTGGTTGGAAATGAGATCCTTTGCCGAGAAACGGTAATCGTAGGGATACCAGTACAGGAACTCTTTACGGAGATCATCGAGTTGCTCCTGTGGTAGTGATGATGGGGTCCCGGTGCCTCTGAATATATAATCAAAGACCTCGGGAGTCAGTTTTGCCGGATCAATCTGTTTCAGTTTGTGGGCGATTGTGTAATACGCCATGTAAATGGTAGAATCGGAGAGAGGCTCGACGAGCCATTCCTTGTCCCACGGAAGTTTTGTTCCGAGCCCGATTCTTCTCGTGCAGGCCCAGTCCTTCAGCCAGTCGATCGTTCGATCGAACTCTGCCCGCACTTCGGGCGGAACGAGCGCTATTCCGTCGAGCTGCGTATGGATCTGCGCCTTCCATTCGGGATCACTGTACTGGAGGAACCACTGGTCATGGAGAATGCGCACGAAGACTCTGCTGCCGCACCGGCAGACGACCGAGCGTGAATCAAAGTCGTACATCACCGCGGAACCATACCGCTCGACCATTATCGCCGATACCTCGTCCCGTGCCTCACGCACCGGTTTTCCACCATACTTGGGAAGCATGCGGCCGCGTGAGAATTCGGCGTTGTAAACTTCCTGCGTGAGGACTTCCATCGCGGGATCGTTCTGGTTCTTCACACCCGCACGTTCGACGGCGTCTTTTGCCGGCATCTCTCCGTATCCTTCGACCGTGATCAACGGGACGGGGACGATGCCGGTAAACATTCCCTGTGCCTGCAGATCCCGGAGTGCAATGTAGTCAAAGGGTGCATGGGCGGGCACACTCATGACAATCCCCGTTGCCATGTCGGGATCGACGAAGGTTGCAGGGAGCAAGGGGATATCACCCGAGAACGGATGAGATACCGTTAGTCCGATCAGCTCTTCGCCCGGGATTTCGCCCTCGACAACGACGGTATGATCCTGCAGTCCGATCTTCTCCGCGGCCTCGCGGGAGAGGATCCATTTCTGCCCGTCCACCGTTACCTTTAGGTATGGTATACCCGGATTTACCCAGAGGTTCGTTACGCCGTATGTCGTTTCAGGCCGGAGCGTGGCGCACGGGAGTTTATAGTCGCCCCAGGAAAACATCACGAGGACGAATTTGATAATCTCGGCTTTGTCCCCTTCCAGCAAATCGTGGTCGCCTACGGGATTATCACACTGCGGGCAGTATTTGACGGGATGAGCCCCGCGGATGACATGGTTATCCTCGTGGAGGTGCAGGTACTGCCATTCGATGAACTTGCTGTACTGGGGATCCACCGTCGTAAACCGCCGGCGCCAGTCGATCGATAACCCGCAGTATCGCATGATGCGCTCGTACTCCCGGCTGAAGTAACGGACGATTTCCATGGGTTCGGTGAACCGGTTAAGAGTTTCCTCCGGCACTTTGTAGAGATCCCGGTACAATCTGATGGTCTTCTCATCTCCCTGGGAGATCCTGCGTGAAATGCCGATCACCGGTGTCCCGGTGACGTGGAATGCCATGGGATAGAGCACCTGCCGCCCCTTCATCCGCCAGAATCGGGCAATAACATCCGGAACAATGTATGTTCGGCCATGGCCGACATGCATCGCCCCGCTCGGATAGGGATAGGCGACCGTCAGGTAGAACTTCTCACTCTCGACCGGATCCGCCTCGAAACTGTGTTCCCATTTCTTACAGTATTCATCCTCGTTTTTATGGATTTCAAATCTGCTCACGCTGGTTTCCTCCGTGTCATCCTCAACTCATCCCGGGTTATACAGGCCGGAGCCTGATTACCTCGCCTTCATTGTATCTTCGGATCATCTCCTGGGCAATACTGCTGTTCTTTGCCAGATGAATCTCGCCGTTGTCGTCTACCGTTGCCGTGAACAGATACTCCTTTCCGGCGAATACGTCCACGATCTTCCCGCTATGCTCGGGATCGATAATGGACAGCTGCTTCTTATCCACGCGGATCCTGATGTTTCCTTCCGGTGCGGGCGCCTGCATTGACTCCTGAGGCTGCGCCTGCTGCCGCTCAAGCTCGCTCCGTGGCTTGATATCTATCCCAATGCTGAGTTTGTTGACGATGCTAGCGACATTCTTTCCGCCCTTTCCGATAGCGGCCGGGACATCGCGATCATCGATGTAGACAATCGCCTTGTTGTCACTTTGCATCCGTACATCGACGTAGCCGTCGGTGAATCGTCCGATTTCCCGCTGGATTTCACGTTCGGCAAGTTTCCACGACAGTTTCTCATCTTTCTCCGGTTCGGCATGCGGTCCCGCTCCGATCATATGGGTGGGCATCACGATGTTTTCTCCTTCGAACCGGAATATTTCGAATTCCGGTCTCCGGGTCGCATGGTCGGTCACCGTGATCACGGGGCGCATGTGCAGGTCTCCTCCCATTCCTTCCGGAACCTTGAAGCTGAGGCTCACGTCGTAGATCCGTATAATCTCGCCGACATTGACGAATACGATCGTATTGATAATCTGGGGCAGGACGCTGAAATCAACGCGGTCGATAAAACGCTGGAGGGCATCCTGTGCCTGCATCGCATGCTCGACCCCGATCATGCCCACCCCGGAGAGGCGCATGTCCGCAAAAATCCTGAAATCCTCCTGTTTCCGCATTTCATCGAATATTACGTAATCAGGACGGACAAGAAGCAGAACTTCGGCCGTGTTTGCCATACTCCCGTCGAGCGTGGTATACTGTGTGATATGGTCGGGCACCTGAAGGTCCCGGGGAGCTTCCATCGTCTTGACGACAAAGCTGTGATCGGCAAGGAATGTCGCAATGCTCTGTGCCAGCGTCGATTTTCCGGATCCTGGCGGCCCTGCGATTAACAGACCGCGTTTTTCCCCGAGAATGCGATTTTTAATCACGTCGGCCATATTGTAGCCGTCAAGCTCGATGTCAACGATGGGCCGTACCGCCGTAATCTCCATTCCGTCGGAAAACGGCCTTCGCGCAATGGAGATGCGAAGCGATCCGATCTGCACAACGGTGATTCCACGTTTTTCGAGCTCGATAAATCCGTCAGGATCACGTTTTGCACGTTCGAGGATTTCCTGCGCCATTGTTTTGAGTTCATGTTCCGTAAGCGGATCCTCACGGAGGTTGACTAGACGCATCTCTTTCAGCGTTCCTTTTTTTGCGACGGGCGGCACCCGGTCCTTCAGGTATACGGCGATGGTGTGCTCATCAAAAAACCGGTCGATGCCGAGCGGTGAAAAATCTCCAATCTGCGGGCGGAGATACAGGACATCGAGACCTTTTGCTTTTGCCACTTCGGCCTGTACGATATCGCTCGTGATAAATTGTGCATCGTTTTCAATGGCAACATTGCGGATGAGTGCATCGATCTCCCCCCCACTCGCAAGTTTCACCTGTTCAAGGGAGGGTCGCTCTCCGATGAACGAGAGTTCGATGATACCCTCTTCCGCCATCTGACATAATTCCTGAAGTTCCGTCAGGCCTGAAAATCCGATTTCACGTCCCTGATTTGCCTGGGATTCCAGCTCTGCGATGACTGCTTCCGGTATTATTATTGTTGCCTGCGTATATTCACCTTTTTTTATCATTGAGGTGATTCGGCCGTCTATTACAACGCTCGTATCCGGTACTAATTTCATAAAAAATCACCATATAGTAGAATGTCATTCTGGTTTATTAGCATATACCTCGTCCGGATCAAACACTTTTTCTGCAATAATTTCGCCTTCCAGCGTCCGGTAAAAACAACTTCGATACCCCGTATGGCAGGCGGCTCCCTTCTGTTCAATCAGATAAATCAGGGCATCTTCATCACAGTCCGTGATGATGCGCACGACCCGCTGGGTATGCCCGCTCTCTTCACCTTTTTTCCATAGCTTTTTCCTGCTTCTGCTGTAGTAATGGGCAAATCCGGTTGAACGGGTAAGCTCCACCGCCTCGCTGTTCGCATAAGCGAGCATGAGGATCTCTTTCGTCGTGGAATCCTGTGCGATGACAGGTATCAGTCCGTTATCGAAATGCAGTGAAATCATATCAAACTCCTGTGACCATCGTCAGTATCGTATACAGCAGGTCTCCCATGAAGATCGCCGTGATAAATCCGGCGGTAATGGGGATGATGAACGGGACTCCGTACGATATCCAGACCATCCCTGCCTTTCGGTAAAGTGCGAGTTCGCGAGTGTACTGTTCGGGAAACCGTTTCAGATCCCGTGTATACATGCGTCTCTGGCCTGCCACCATTCTTCGGATGGCATTCCGGACGGAGAGGAACCTGCGGGTGAGGTGTCCGTCTTCCTCGGTAAACTCCTCGATAATGAAACCGAATGCATCCTCGATATGCGACCCCTCGACAGGGAATCCGATAAACATATAGGGAAATGGTGCCCGGTTTCCCTTCATGACGTTCATGGCGAATATCCCGAATGGTGTTGCAAGGTTGAGCAGCATCGCATTGACAAGCGATGATAACGGGAAAAAGGCGAGGGCGGGATAGCCGAAGTACGGTTCTACGGGAAAGAGCGGGATGCATGCGGTGATGAATATTAGCGCCCATGCATCTGCACCGCCAAAGAGGTGCAGGTATGCCGCGAAGACGTAGAAGAGGACGCAGAAAACAATACCCAGAATGATATAGCCGGATGCAAGCCGGAAATCCTGGGCAATGAGTGAGATGTACGTCCATGCCGCCATCGGTATCGCTATGACAAGCATCGGGTACCATGTCCTGAACGGTACGCGGCGTTCCCTTATGTCGCGGTATGATGCGTACAGGAGCGTGATCCCGATTGCGGTGGCTGCGATGACCAGCGGTTCAATCATGGGTATAAAAAAATGGCATTTCGTGCTTTTATGTGTGGCGATTGTCCGCCGAAGGGGGATGTCCCGCCGGGCGGCGGTAACGAATCGCGGCTTCAGTCCTGCAGGCGCTGCTGAATGTCGGACAGGATGTTTCTAATCTGCCCGAGATGAATCTGGTCGGTTGCCAGGATACAGAGCATTGCATTCCGGTATGGTTTGATGATGACCGTGCCGGACGGAAGTTCGATGGTTATCTGAACAAACCTCCCGCGGCCTAGAACCGATGACAGATCGATCGCCGCCCTGACGGCATCCTCACCAATCGCTACGACGCCGTCCAGTGGATGGTCTCCGATTGCCTGAAGGTTCAGTCCGTTATCAAAGATTGAGGCTGCTTTCACGCCCGGCCATGTCAGAATATGCCGGAGCTCGGCACGTTCCTCGGATTCGGGCGCCTTCACGGGAGGTGCGGACGTTTCAATCTCGGGAATCAGAGCGGCTGCCGGGGGCATCGTACCGGCATCCACGTCAGCCGCGGGCGCCGGTTCAGGGGCTTGTAAATCGTTGATATCCTCAGGGGGTGCCTCTTCTTCCCCGTACGGCTGCTGCGCCGAAACCGGTTCGCCCCGGGCGAGTGCGAGTGCGTTTTCGAACTCCTCAGCGGTGTATTTCCGCATGTCGAAGTCGATTAGACGTTCGTTGGCGAAATATTCGCGTGCGGCTTTGCCACGCAGCGTATTCGTCCCGGAAATGAAATAATAGACAAGCGGCTCACCGCGCTGGATGAGAATGTATCCTTTTCCGTCCTGAATGCGCACGAAAACCACACCCATGAACCGGGACGTATGAGAATATAGCCAGTCCATTGATGCCTGCATCGTCCCGATATTTATTCCCTGGGGCATTTGTTCGATCATAGGACAGATATGATGAGATCTTTGTTTTTCTTCAGTTCGTACCGGATCCTGCCGATATTCGCATTACGTTCGGCAATGACCGCGAGATAGGTAACCTCACTCAGGGGTGTTTCCCCCGTCAGAGGTATTGCAAGGACAAATGAGTCTCCGAATTCGCAGAAAGTCATAGAAAATGCCGGGTCACCCATCTCCGTGGCAATAGCGGCTGATGCCAGTATAGTTTCCGCGAGGGGGGATCCGATGGCGGTGAAATTGTTCATCCCCCCTGTGGCATGCTCGATGAGCGTTCCGTCACTCTGGAGTACGAATGCCGCCATCACGCCGGCCAGGTTCAGGAATTTGTTCAGAACCATCCGCAGCATTGAAATATCATTCATTTGTCATTTCCCCTCTCTCTGCATGCTATGTGCTCCGGGTAGTGCTCACTGCCTCATGGCGAGCACGTGTCCGCGGACGCGTTCCGCATTCGGAACTCCTATACTCTCTGCGACCCCCTGGTAGAAACACTCGGCAAGCACGCTGATGTCGCCGGGCACAATTTCGTGAGATGTGCGCCCGAGTCGTTTTTTACAGCATTTTTCAAGAAAAATGGGTGCCGCAGGACCGAGATCCTGCTGGAGTATCGTGAGTATATCGTCCCTGAGGCTCATAGGTACTCTTTACACCTTCACGCACATTAATTCATGTCTTCCCGGGCAAGCGTATCGAGAATCTTGTATGAGTTCAGCAGCCGGTTAAAGGCAACGGCAAGCTCGCCTATCTCATCATTGCTCAGGACGTCGATTTCGGAGTCCTTGAGATTGCCGGTACTAACACTGTTCGCAACCTGCGAGAGCTTGACAATGGGGCTTGTAATGCTGCTCGCAAGGAAGAAACTCCACATGACGACGATGGCAAGCGTAACCAGCGTCAGTATAAAAATAGCATTCTGCATTCCGATTCCCGAAGCAAAGCTCTGGGTGTCTCCCATGAAAACCATGCCAAGGAGGCCGAGGGGGAGGACTGCGACAAAGAGCATGCTCACCATCAATTTGTAGAAGATGGGTATCTGGAATGCGATTCCCGTACCCTGTACTGCAGGGTCATTCTTACTCGTCTCTGGCATATGGGATTAATTCTAACTCTAAATTATTTAAAGATATCGCACTATGGTTATCTGAGATGTTAGGCTGTAGTGTATATTGTTATAGTTAATCAGTAAAAGATACTTTTAAATAGATAAAAACCGAAACCCACAAGTATACCTGACCGGGGGGATTCCTGACATGATTGAGATTTTCGTTGATGAAAATGCGTGTAACGGATGCGGCCTTTGCGTTAAGGACTGCCCGATGAAAGTCTTTGAGATGGGATCGGGGGTGCCGGTCCCGCGCAGGCCTGAAAATTGCATGGGGTGCCTCTCATGCCATGAGATATGCCCTGCACAGGCCCTGGAGCACCGGGGAGTGGTCCCGTCACGAAGGATGTACATCAGCAGTAAGGTATGCTCTATGCTGAACAGGGTGATTTGATGAGTAAAAGTTTCATTGAGGAATCCAAACAGAATTTTAATCACGACCTGATTTTCAGGACCGAGGATGTACCCCTGAAATGCAACCCGCCCGCTGCGGAACTGGAGCAGACGCTTCACGGGCTGATGCAGATGAACGGGTACATCATTCGTTCACTTGAAGAGATTGCCGGTCGCGGTGCGAATGCCGTTACATTCCGTGCAGGTAAAAAATTCGGCCATGAAGTGGCGAAGTATTTTCAGAAGAAAGACGATGTCGAGGAAGCGTTGAGGGAACTCTCCTATATTCTGTACGGGCAGTATTCATTCGAACCCTGGAAACCCTCGGACAAGGATCATTATATTGTGGAGGAGGACGGGTCGACTTTCATTTATCTCGTTTTCCACGACTGCATCGTCCGGCAGACATTACGCCGCATTGGCCAGGAACAGTCCGGGCCGCTGTGCCAGACGCTGTGCGGGTATGTGGTAGGCGCAATCGAGGAGATCACCGGCCGGCGTGCGAAACTGGAGATTGTGCACACGGGCCCCAACGCCTGCCTGAAAAAAGTGATACTGAAGTGAGGTGCCGGGATGAAGATTGCAATTGAAGAACTTGCCGGGTGTTCGGGATGCAGCATCGCGATTCTCGATCTCCACGAAACGATCCTCGACATCCTCGAAAAAGCGGAGATTGTCTACTCCCCCGTCCTCATGGATGTGAAGGAGCCTCCGGAAGGGATTGATATTGCGTTTGTAACCGGAGCTGTCAGAAACGAAGAGAACCAGGAGCGGCTCAGGCGTATCCGTGAAAGGTCCAAAACCGTGATCGCTCTCGGTACATGTGCATGCTACGGAGGAGTGTCGGGTCTTTCGATGCTCTCGAGCCAGGAGGCGCTCTTCCGGTACGTCTACCGGGAAGTGGATACGGTCTCCCCGGACAATGTCATCCCGAAGGATGTTCCACCTTTCTTATACCGGGCGTTCGCGGTCGGGGATCTGGTCAAGGTGAACTGGTTTATCCCGGGATGCCCCCCCAAGGAGGAGCGTCTCAGACAGATTATCCCCCCCCTGGTCAACGGCGACAGGGTGGCGTTGTCGCGGAAATCCATCTGTTCGGAATGCGACCGTACAATGGGCCCGATAGAGAACTGGTCACTGAAGCGGAGGCACGAAGGGATGCCCGAACGCGAGCACTGCCTTCTCGGACAGGGGTACCTCTGCCTCGGCCCCGTCACGTTCTGCGGGTGCGGGGCGATGTGCCCGAAGAAGAATGTCCCGTGCCACGGCTGCAACGGCCCTTCACTGGATATCCTGCGTGAACCCTGCCGTGATATCTATAATATGATGGTACGGCGGATTGCCGACATGACCGATCGTCCCGAGAAGGACATCGAACGGGAGCTCTATGACGTCGCCCATACGATGTACGCGTTTACCATGGGAAGCGAAGTGATGGAGGACAAGGAGATTACCAAGATACGCGACCTCATCAAGGAGGGAAGCTGATGACACGGATCACGATCAGCCCTGTGACGAGGATCGAGGGGCACGCCGAAGTGCGCATTCACCTTGATGAGCAGGGGAATGTCGAAAACGCTCATTTCAACGTTGTGGAACTCCGCGGGTTTGAAAAATTCCTGATCGGATCCGCGATTGAGGAAGCGCCGAGGATTACTCCCCGGATCTGCGGTATCTGCCCAACGTCACACCATATTGCGGCAGCTAGGGCATGTGACCAGATCTACGGGGCCGAACCGCCGGAGACGGCACGCATGCTGCGTGAGCTGATGATGGTCGGGCAGTATGTGCATTCCCATTCGCTTCATTTCTTTATGCTTGCCGCTCCCGACTTTTTAATCGGCCACGATGTGCCGGCATCTGAACGAAATCTGATGGGCCTGGTCAGGAAAATGCCTGATATTGCAAAATCTGCAATCGAAGTGAGAAAATTCGGCCAGCGCCTGACCGAAGCAATCGGCGGAAAACCGATTCACCCCTCGACGGCAATCCCCGGCGGCATCTCCCAGCCCCTGCCCGAGGACAAGCGCTTAAAACTGCTTGAAATGGCAAAAAAGGTTCAGGAGATCGCATTTCAGGGCTGGGAAACGGCCCGGACGCTCCTTGACGAAACCGATCTGAGCTTCGGATCGGTTGACACGGCCTTCATGGGAATGGCCTCTGATGGTGCATTCTCCTTTACGGAAGGACCCGTCACACTTCTCGGCAATGAAGGGAATGTAACCGGTTCTTTTTCCGGCCCGGGATATCTGGATTATATTGAAGAATATTCCGAGGACTGGTCCTACCTGAAGTTCGCCCGGTTAAAATCAGGCGAGTATTACCGTGTCGGACCGCTCGCCCGCCTCAATGTCGTTGAGCGCATGGGGACGGATCTGGCCGACGCCGCGCTCCGTGAATATCGATCAGGATACGGGCGGTTCGTTCAGACAACGCTTGCCTATAATATTGCACGGTATGTGGAGTTCCTCGGAGCAGCGGAGAAAGCAGTCGAATACCTCTCCAATCCCTCAGTTACCGGAAATGACATCCGGGTGCCCGTGGGTGCGGTGCAAAACCGGCGTGGCGTTGGAATTATCGAGGCTCCCCGGGGGACGCTTATCCATGATTACACGGTTGATGACAGAGGTTTCATTGAGAAATGCAACCTGATCGTCGCCACCTGCCAGAACAACTATGCGATGGACCGGGGGGTGGAAGACGTCGCCCGCAGGGTCGTCAAAAACGGCGCCCTTGCCGACGATGCCGCCAACCGTATCGAGATGGTTATCCGGGCATATGACCCCTGCATCTCCTGTGCGACTCATGCCATCGGCAGAATGCCCCTTTCCCTCGAACTCATTCGACAACATGACATGACCGGAAAAAAAAGAGATTCAGAAATCGGGTGTAAACAATGTTAAAACAGATTTTAAGTGAATTTTTACGCCTCGACGGCGTTTCAGCCGCAGTGGTTGTAGGGCGCGACGGATTCGTCATCGAGAGCGCTGAAACCGGTTCCATCGATACGGAAGCGCTTGGTGCAATGGCGTCTACCGGAATGGGTACATCTGAGGCGATGGGTGCCGAGCTTGGAAAGGGGGAAATGGCGCAGATGATGGTGGAATTCGATAATGGCCCCATCCTGCTCTCCCCTCTTTCAGAGGACGAACTGATTGCGATTGTTGCGGAAAAAGAAGTAAATATCGGCCGTATTCGATACGAACTCAAGAAAAACCGCGAACGCATTATTGCCGCACTGTGACGCCCATGGAACCCGAAGAAAAACCAGCTGAAACGATTCAGTGCCCTGTCAGCGAACTGCTGTTGAATACCGCCCGTGTCGCCGCATGCGTCCAGGTCACCGGTTTCGGCGGCAGAGGAGTTTTCCTGATAGAGAAGGGCGTTGTCCTTGCAGCGTATTTCAGGGACGATTACAATCTCTATGCCGGGGAATCTGCAGTTGACTTTCTCCGGGCAAAACCCCTTCTCGAATGGCATGTGCAGCTTCTTGAGGCGGGCGAACTCTCGGAAATGCATGATCGGGCGATTGCGGACGAGTGGGCTGTCGCCGGGAGTTTGGATGCACCAAACAATAGTCCTGAGGCCGTGGACGAGGAGAAGCTGCTCCGCATTGCCCGGCAGCCCGGCGTGATTACCGTTTCGGCGTTTTTTGAGGGATTTCCTGTTCAATCAGTCGGAAAAGGCGATTTTGAGCACGTATCGGCGATTGCCGAGGATCTTCTCAAGGAGGGTACCCTTGTTGCACATGATCTGGGTTTCGGGGATCTTGATCAACTCATCCTCGAAACAGGGGCAGGCAAATTCATCATCGCGCCATTCGGAGACCTCTTTGTCTGTGTCCACACGGCGGCGGATGCGAATCTCGGCCTTATCAGAATGGCGCTGAAGGGTATACATCAATGAGGGCGTGAAAGGGACATGACGAACCGAACGATGTTCACTGAAAAAAACACCAGGTCCGTTAACCGGAATCATTCCGTACCTGGTGGATCGCGGCCAAGCGCAACGTCAGGAAAAACAGTCCGGGGTGATATGCATGCATATTGCGGATCTTTTTGATAAGGTAATCAGCAGCTCGAAATATGCCGGCAACTATGCTTTTGATGTATTGCTCGGATATATGCGCGAAAACCGGCAGAGCGGCCTGGCACTTGCGGAGAAAGGGAAAAAGAATTTTATTCTTGTCTTCGTAAACGGTGAACCGGAAGGGGCGACCCTTATTGACGATACAGGGATGCTTTTCGGCGACAAGGCCGTATACCTGCTGGAACACAATGAGATATTCAAGCTGTTTTTAATTGACCAGAGGTTCGGAGAATCCCTTGCGGCACGGTGTAAAATATACGAACGAAGCCATCTCAGGAAGCAGCTCTCGGTGGATCTGCCCACCATTGGCGGTAACCAGCAAACACTGGGACAACTCTGCATTGTCGTGAAAAAGGATGATACGTTGCAGTCGGGCATGCGGGTTTCAATCCGGAAAGGCAGGCAGGTGCTTGCGAGTGACATGACGACGGTCGATGGCAAAGTCTGCTTCAAGCTGGTAAACGGCATGTACGACTGCGTTGTGGAGGATCGGTCCCAGTCTGTCAGCAGGTTTGTTGTGGATTTCCATGAACGATATTCCGAATCTGTAATTGATATCGGGGGGAGAACAGATGATGAGTGAAAAACGATCGTTGAGTGATATTATTCGAAAAATCAAACAGAATGATGAAAAAACACCGCCTGGCGAAGAAACTGCGGCTCAAACCGCTGGAGATCATGATCTCTCTCCGGGTGAAATGATTGCCGGTGGGGAAACCCGGTTTCCGGAAATGGGATATGAATCCCCTGCGACGGTTTCGGATGATCCCGGGCAGCCGGAAGAACAGGTGTCCGAGGATGAGCTGAGCAAACTCGGAAGTCTGGTCCGGAAGATGAAGGGCTTCGAATCAGGGGACGATGGCGGCACGTCCGCACAGCCCGAAATAATGAAACCGCGCCCTGCAGAGAAGTCCGTTCCGGAACCGGAACCCCCCGTGGAGAACGAGGAGACCTTCCGTTCTCTTATCGACGATCTCATACGATCCCATGACGAGGTGAACGGGGGAATAACACCGCCCGAAGATCCGGGAGCAGAGATGATCAAAGATGTTCTTGGCGAGGAGGTTGATTATACTCCTGATAATCTTCAATCATCCGATGCGGCACAAAAAACACGATGGTCGGGTAATGATGAAGGAACGGTGGATTCGGAAGGCGTTGTGACCGTCGACGAAGTGGACGACTACGCAAACATGATCCTCCCCCGTGGCGCCACATTTGAGGTTGAAGAACTGCATCTCACCAGTTCAAGTGCCTTTGATCTCGTCGACAAGAGCAGCGTGCTCTCGGAAATCGATGAGATATGGAAGCCTGTTTTTCCCACAGACGGTATCGATGAACCGGATTTCGGCGGTATAGATGCAGAAGCCGAAGAAGAGAAAAAAGGCCGGGGCGCATTCAAATTCTTAAAGGGAATAAAGTCCATCTCCAAGGAACGGGGCAAGATCATCGAGTATCAGCCGGCTATTCACGGGCCGCTCGTCGATCTTTCGTTTGAATCCGCGGCCGGACAGGAGGAAGTGGAACTGTACCCGGTGAACGAGCCCTTTGCCTATGTCCGGATTATCTACGACAACACAAACCACACATACCTCTACAAGGTCATCGAACCGGAACTTTCTGCCGCCGAGTCCGAACTTGTTCTCGAACTGGAGCAGCGGCTGTTCGAGACGCTTGATGTCAATACGAAGGATATGACCCGCGAAACGGCACGAAAGGCCCTTCGTGATGCGATCGATGAGATCATTGTCGATTACGGGATTAAACTCAGTCCTGCAAACCGGGAAAAGATTCTCTACAACATCGAGAAGGCATTCCTTGGAGACGGGCTGATCGATCCGGTCATGCACGACAAATATATCGAAGATATTTCGTGTGACGGCCTGAATACCCCGATATTTATCTATCATACCAGTTACGAATCCATCCAGACGAGTCTGATGTACACAGACGCGACCGAACTTGACAGTTTCGTCACCAAACTCGCCCAGAGGGCAGGGAAGTACATATCCATTGCAGAGCCGATGCTGGATGCGACCATGAGCGATGGTTCGCGTATCCAGATGACCCTCGGACAGGAGGTAACCGCCCATGGTTCGACATTTACCATCCGTAAATTCCGTGACGAACCGATCACTCCGACGGATCTGATCGAATGGTCGACATTCTCCCCCCTCTCGATCGCATTCATCTGGCTTGCCGTCGAGAACGGGAAATCGTGCATTTTCTGCGGAGGAACGGCATCGGGAAAGACAACGTCGCTCAATGCAATTTCACTATTCATTCCTCCGCTCGCTAAAATCGTCACGCTCGAGGATACCCGGGAACTCAAACTCCCCCACCCGAACTGGATCCCGAGTGTAACGCGGGAATCCTTCGATTCGGCAGGTAAGGGCTCGATAGATATGTACGAGCTGCTCCGTGCCGCACTGAGGCAGCGCCCTGAGTATATCCTGGTGGGCGAGGTCCGTGGCCAGGAGGCGCAGACCCTCTTCCAGGCAATGAGTACCGGCCACGTGACGTACGCCACCATGCACGCCGACTCGGTTTCGAGTGCCGTGCACCGTATGGAAAACCCGCCGCTGAATGTTCCGCGGAACATGCTCACAGCGCTTGATCTGGTCAGTATCCAGGTTCAGGCCCGGATTGGTGGCCAGAGGATTCGCAGAAACAAGCAGCTGATTGAAATTCTCGATATTGACCCCCGTACCAATGAGCTGATCACGAACGAGGTGTTCAAATGGCACCAGGCGACGGATGAGATACGATATTCCGGGAAATCCTACATTCTGGAGGAGG